>JAEESS010000090.1 GCA_016286445.1 Bacillota bacterium | reverse complement strand
AAAGCAGCTTCAAAAACCGTTCCAGAAGCCAGATCAGCGGGAACAGCAAAAGCCACAGTGCAGAAACCGGAAGCACGACGAGCTTTGCAAAGCCCTCGGCGCGCTCCGCCGCAAAGATTTTCGGCAGAATTTCGCCGAACGTAATGATGAGCACGGTCATGATCGCCGTCGCGACCCACGCGCCGCCCTCGCCCATCAGCGCAATCGCGATCGCCGCCGCGATCGACGACGAACCGATGTTCACAAGATTGTTGCCGATCAGGATCGCGATGAGCCCGGAATCGAACCGTTCGCGGAACTTCAGCGCGAGCTTCGCAAGCCGGCTGCCCCTGTCCTCGGCGTCGTGTTTGAGCTTCGTCGGATTCAGCTGCATGAACGCGATCTCCGCGCCGGAGAACATGGCGGAAAGCACGATGCAGACGACGATCAGAATGTATCGCAGGGTGTTACTCATCGATCACACCCCCTACGTCGTCCTCGTCGTAGATCTCGCCGACGAGCTCTTCCAGAATATCCTCGACCGTTAAGATTCCGAGCACGTTTTTGTCGTTGTCCCGCACGATCGCGATGTGCGTTTTCGCCTTGCTCATGCCGGCAAGCTGCTCGTCGATCGGCGTGCCGACCGTCACGTAATACGGCTTATCCATCACGCGAGACAGCGAAACGTGTCCGCTGCGCCGCAAATACTCTTTCAGGTATTTGCGAATCTGCACCACGCCGACGATCGCGCCTTCGCGGTCCACGACCGGCAGACGGCTGTGATTCGTGTTTTCGATGATCTTCACGACCTCTTTGGGATGCATGGCGAGCGAAACGGTCTCCACGGCGTCCAGCGGCACATAGACCTCGCCCACCGGCGTTTCGGTGAAGTCCAGCGCGGACTGCATGAGGTCTGCCGTGTCCTCGTCGATGTCGTCCTCCTCGTCAAGCGTTTCGATGATATCGTGAAGCTCCTCCTCGGAAACGGTCGGCTCCTCCTCATCGTGAACACGGAACAGCTTTTTGATGCCGTTCGTGAGCGAGGTAAAGACGAAGTTCAGCGGGTACAGAACGCGCATCAGAAACCGCAGCGACGGCGCAACAAACAGCGCAAAGCTTTCGTTGCACGCCTTCGCGATGGTTTTCGGGATCATTTCGGCAAGCAGGAATACGATCAGCGTCGTCACGAGCGACGTCGCCGTCGCGCCCGCGCTGCCCCAGTTTAAGCGCACGGCAACAAGCGCGGTCAAAGACGCGCAGCCGATGTGCATGATGTTGTTTCCGATCAGAATGGTCGTGAGAGCCGCGTCAAAGTGATCCAATATATACAGAACGCGCTTTGCCGATTTCGATCCGTTGTCCGCGCGGCTCATGATGCGGATGCGGTTGACGGACGCAAGCGAGGTTTCCGCCCCCGCAAAGTACGCGCCGCCGAGTAAAAGCACGAGGAAAAATACAATCAGTCCGATCACGCTCCGGAAGTCGCCGGCCTTGATCTCATTTGCCGTTTCCTCCGAAAGCCATCGTATAAGAGGACTTGGACTACTGTCCACTTCCTAACCACCTGCCTTGTTTCATAGAATAGCTGTATTATACGCGATAATCCCCAAAAACGCAAGGGAAAAGATAGGAAAAGCGGCTGTTTCGCAGCCGCTTTGACACAATCATTAGCTTACTCATAGTGTAAAGCAATGACTTTCGGAATAGTAACAGTCGCGCCCATTACCGTTGTATACGACATTAATCCATCAAAAATACCGTATACCGTAATCCTATCATCCTCTAGGATTCTTACCCCTGTACCATAATTATCAACACATAGATAGATGACGTCATCCCATCTTCCTTTAGTGGCTGCGCGATAAGTCGAATAATAGGACGAAGATGTTGCTTCAGACGCAACTTGAAGGATGTTGCAACTGAACTTAACATATTGACCTTTATATAGATCCGGACTCCTTGCAAGATCGTTATACATCCCTGCTTTACAGTGCTTCTTCAGCCATGTTATCTTTTCCTGTGCTGACAAATCATAGCTTTCACGTTTTAGTTCTTTGCCGCAAACTTTGCATTTTTGAATACGTGTGCCGGAATCAGTATAGGTTGCTTCCTTGATAATCTCCCAGTTTCCTGCTTGATGAGATGCCATGGGAATATCTCGCGTTTCTTCTGTTTTACAATTCTTACATACCCTTTTTTCAATACCTTTTTCAGTGCATGTTGCTTTTTTTGTTATCTTCCAATCGCTAAATTGGTGTTCCAACAATGCCAAAGCATGTGTTTGTTCTTCTCCGCAGATTTCACAAACTCCTGTTTCGATCCCTTCTTCGGTGCAGCTTGCTGGTTTAGTTATCGTCCATTCGTGAACGACATGACCGTTTGCCTCGCCTTCTGTTTCACCACAGCGCGTACAAGTTTTCGGTTCTGTACATGTCGCTTCTATCCATTCATGACCAAGTGCTTCTCCCTCTGTTGCACCGCAACGATCGCATGTTTTCGGGTTTGTGCAGTTTGCATCCAGCCAGTTGTGTCCAAGTGCTTCACCGTCGGTTTCGCCGCATCTGTCGCACGTTCTCGGCTCTGTGCAGCTTGCTTTCTTCCAATCATGACCGAGCGCTTCACCTTCGGTTTCTCCACATCGAGTACATGTTCTGGGAGACGTACAAGTTGCATTTGTCCATTCGTGTCCTAACGCCGCACCTTCCGTTTCACCGCACAAAGCACATGTCCTCGGTTCTGTGCAAGTTGCTTCCTTCCACTCATGCTTACAGCCACAGCCCGCTAACAACAGAGCAACAAAACAGCATAGAATTGTTGTAGATACGATCAACTTAATTTTTCTATTCATATTGCCCCTCCATAATCTTTTTCATAACGAATATACTCAATATTTGAGTTTTTGTCAATACTCAAACATTGAGAGTGTTATATTGCTCGCAAGTGAGGGTGTTATGAATTATCGTACAAGAATTCGGGCAGTCAGAGAAGATCGCGACCTGACGCAAAAACAGATCGGCGAAGTTCTGCAGAAGTCCCAGCAAGGGTATAACCACATCGAGGACGGACGCGCGGAGCTGAAGATCGACGACCTGATCCGTTTGTGCCGGTTTTACAATTTATCGGCGGATTATCTGATCGGGCTCACAGATACGGTCAAAAAGTTGGACGAGGATTGAATCCCCGTCCTTTGTAGTTCAGATTGTATAAAGCTATTATGAAAGTGCAACGCGTTATAAATCGAGCCATTCCACCGCGCCGGTTTTGATATCATAGACCGCGCCTTTGATTTCGATATCTTCCGGGTCCGGTTCTTTCAGAAACGCTCTTTTAAGGACCTTCACGCCGTGCGCCACGTTCAGGCGGCATGCCTTGTTTGGATCGCGTTCCATGCCGATCGCCTTCTGAATGTCCCCGGTGATAAAGGAGATGTGTCCGTCCGCTTCGCCGTGCAGCGCTGCGCCGACCGCCCCGCAGCCGGTATGCCCGAGCATGAGAACGAGCTTGCAGCCGAGATGCGAAACCGCGTATTCCACGCTGCCGATCTGATGCTTGTCCAGCACATTTCCCGCGACGCGAATCACAAACAAATCGCCGATCCCGGCATGAAAAATCTGTTCCGGAATCACGCGCGAATCCGAGCAGCAGATCACAACCGCATACGGATGCTGCCCGTGCTCCGCGGTCTCCCTGCGCAAAGCCGCATTTCCATGCTCCATGAAATACCGGTTGCCCTCGTTCATACGCTCGATGATATCCATGTTTCCGCCCTCCTGTTTGCATCAGTATAGCACAAAAGCGGCCCTTTGCGCAACCGTCTCCGTCTTTTCCTGCGTCACCGCAATTCTTTCTGTTGATTATTTTGTGCAAATGATATATAATATCAGTATTATCGGAGGCGAAACGGCGCGGGCGCTGACTGCGGACCGTTCCGTCTCCGGAAAGCGGACGGTGGATCGTATGGAGACCAATTATTATGAATGGTACAGCGACAATCTGCAGCGCGACATGCCGATCAAGGTCTACGGGCAAGCGGGCAAGCCGGTTCTGTTCATTCCGTGTCAGAACGGCAGATTCTACGACTTTGAAGACTTCGGTATGGCGAACGCTCTGTCCGGATGGATCGACGGTGGAAAGATCCTGGTCTTCTCGATCGACACGATCGACGTTGAGACGTGGAGCAACCGCGACGGCGATCCGTATTGGCGCATCCGGCAGCACGAGCGCTGGATCGACTACATCACGCGCGAGGTCGTTCCGTTTTTCCGTTCCTATGCCAACGAAAAGAACGGCTGGGAGGGCTATCCCGGCGTGATGACGTTCGGCTGTTCGATGGGCGCAAGCCACGCGCTGAACCTGTATCTGCGGTTTCCCGACCTGTTCGACCGCTGTCTCGCGTTAAGCGGCGTTTACCATGCATCCTACTGCTTTGGAGATTACTCGGACGAGATCGTATACCTGAATTCTCCTGCGGATTATATGGCGGAGCTGCCCTATGATCATCCGTTCATCGCGGAGTATAACCGCCACCGCGCAGTCATCTGCACGGGGCAGGGCGCCTGGGAGGAGCCGTGGAGCACGCGGGCGATGGACGAGCATTTTCAGCGGCTCGGCATTCACGTCTGGGCTGACTACTGGGGATACGACGTCAACCACGATTGGCCGTGGTGGTTCAAGCAGGCGAACTACTTTCTCCCCTATCTTCTCGACTGAAAGGAGACTTTTATGAATTTCGTTTACATTTCGCCGAACTTTCCGGAAAATCATTGGCTGTTCTGCCGTGGGCTCAAAAACAACGGCGTCAGCGTATTCGGCGTCGGCGACTGTCCGTACGACAATCTTACTCCGGAGCTCAAGGATTCTTTGACAGAGTACTACAAGGTCTCCTCCCTCGAAAACTACGACGAGGTCTACCGCGCCGTGGCGTATTTCGCATATAAGCACGGGCGGATCGACTATCTGGAATCCAACAACGAATACTGGCTCGAAAGCGACGCCCGGCTTCGCAGGGATTTCCATATCACCACCGGGTTTTTGCCGGAGGATATGCCGCAGGTCAAATACAAATCCCGCATGAAATCGCGATATATCGACGCAGGGATTCCCGTGGCGCTGTATCATCTGGTCGATGACAAGGCGGGCTGTCTGGCGTTCATCGAAAAGGTCGGCTATCCGGTCATCGTCAAGCCTGACAACGGCGTCGGCGCGATCGACACACTGCGCATCCATAGCGAAGCGGACCTTGATGCGTTCTTTGCGCGCAAGGACGACAAGCAGTACATCATGGAGGAATACATCGACGGAAGCGTCGTATCGTATGACGCCATCATCGACGGAAACGGCGAACCGATCTTTGAAGCGGGCAATCTGACCATCGACAACATCATGGACATCGTCAATGAGCGACGGAGCTGCCGCGTGATGATCCGTGCGCATCTGCCGGAAGCCCTACGCGATATGGGACGCGCAGCGGTCAAGGCGTTCGGCGTGAAAAAACGCATGGTGCATTTTGAATTCTTCCATTTGAATCGCGATCAGCGCATCGGCAAAGAAGGTGCGTATGCGGGTCTGGAGGTCAACATGCGTCCCTGCGGCGGCATTCTGCCTACGATAATCAATTATGCTTACAGCACCGACGTTTATCAGATCTGGGCGGATATGATCGTATTCGGCGAAAGCAAGAAAGCCGTCGGCGACCATCAATACTGCGTTCTGGCGGGTCGCCGCAACGAACGATCTTACGTCATGACCCGCGAAGAGGTCCTTCGCGAATACCGGGATCATATCGTCGAGGATTCTACCGTCGACCCTGCGCTGGCGACGGATATGGGCGATTATATCTTTCTCGCCCGCTTCCCGACCTGGGAAGAAGTGCTTGCATTCTACGATCGCGTCCTGAAAGAATGCTGATATCCACAGAAACGAAAAGACGCTCGAAAAGGCGTCTTTTTTGTATCTCCAAACAAGAATCCGCCTGTTTACGTCTGAGACACAGTATATGTTTATTATTGTCATTCTGAGTCGAAGTCGAAGAATCTTTAAGATCCTTTGTCATCCCTGCGGGATTCCTCAGAATGGCACCGTAGGGAACGCCGACTTCATCACGTCATCTCGACAACCCTTCCGTCTCGGCTTCGCCGATCCGCCCTCCCTGTGTAAGGAAGGGCAATATCGTGCCGACGTCTCGTAGGGAGCGTCCTCCCGAACGCCCCGTAAAAATAGATTCTCCGGCAGTAGAATCGACATGAACCTTCCCGCAGGGAAGATATCACCGCCGAAGGCGATATCACCTGCAAAGCAGATATCACGCGCGCGAAGCGCGCATATCACTTTTTCGTCGCCTCAGGATGACACCGTAGAGACGACGTCTGCGGTGACGAAAAAAGAGACACTCGTTTGAGTGTCTCATGGATTCCGGCAGCTGCCTATCTTCCCGGGCCGTCTCCAGCCAAGTATTGTCGGTGTATGTACGCTTAACTTCTGTGTTCGGAA
>JAEESS010000033.1 GCA_016286445.1 Bacillota bacterium | reverse complement strand
TCTTGTTTAGAAATTCTTCTCGCTTCGTGGTTCTTCTCCGCTTGCTGTATTCTATATCCGTAAAACTCAATTGCTGTCCCATTTCTTCGCCCTCCTGTTGTAACCATTATACCACATCTCGTTCAATGATTAAATCAGTGGTTACTCAAGGGGAAGGCTTTTCCTTCGGCAAGGTTTGAAAACCACCCTTTACAGAATAGCGCTTCACGGCGCTTTTTTTGTTCGCCGCGTTCCGAAAAAATGTATTTGCCATTCTGTGCAAACAATGCTATATTATAAGGCGGAAGAAACGTAAAGGTCGACAAGGCATGGGAAAACAGCGGAAATGGATCAAAAAACGGCACGCGTTTGCAACGGAGCTTGCGCGCATCGTTCTGACGCCGGTCGCGCGGCATAAATACGGCGTGACCCCGGAACGGTTCGGGGAACAGGGCGATCGCGCGTATCTGGTGCTCTATAACCACCAGACGCCGTTCGATCAGTTCTTCGTCGGCATGTCGTTTCGCGGACCGGCCTATTACGTCGCGACCGAGGACATCTTTTCAAAGGGCTTCGTTTCCGCGCTGCTGCGCTTTGCGGTCGCGCCGATCCCGATCGTGAAATCCACGTCGGACCTCAAGGCGGTCAAGACCTGCATCCGCGTCGCCAAGGAGGGCGGGACGATCGCGATCGCGCCGGAGGGCAACCGCACCTATTCCGGCAAGACCGAATACATCAATCCGGCGATCGCGGGGCTTGCCCGAAAGCTCGGACTTCCGATCGCGCTGTACCGGATCGAAGGCGGCTACGGCGTACAGCCGCGCTGGAGCGACAAAACGCGCAAAGGCGGCATGCGCTGTTACGTTTCGCGCGTGATCGAGCCGGAGGAGATCGCCGCCATGACCAACGACGCGCTGATGGAGGAGATCCGTAAAGGCTTGTACGTCAACGAGGGCGAAACGGGCGGGAGCTACCGGTCTGACCGCAAGGCAGAATACCTCGAACGCGCGGTCTATTACTGTCCGTACTGCGGGTTTTCGACCTTTGAAAGCGAAGGCGACGAGATCGAATGCATGCGCTGCAAGCGCCGGATCGTCTACGGCGAGGACAAGCGACTGACCGGCGTGGGCTTCGATTTTCCGTACGGCTCCGTCGCCGAATGGTACGACGCGCAGAGCGCCTTTGTTGCCGATCTCGACCTTTCCGCCTATGCGGATCAGCCGATGTTCACCGACGTTGCGGACGTATACGACGTTGTGCTGAACAAGCGCAAGAAGCGCATCGCAAAGGCAGCTTCGCTGCGGCTCTTCGGCGACCGGATCGAGATCGACGGGATCGGAAACGGCGTGCTGCGCTTTTCGGAGCTGCGCGCGGCGGTGCTCGGCAGGAACAAGCTGAACCTGTACGCGCAGGAGCGGACCTATCAGATCAAGGGCGACAAGCGCTTCAACGCGCTGAAATATGTGAACATCTGTTACAGCAGCAAAAACATCGGCAGGGGAGACACGGATGGAAAATTTCTGGGACTTTAACGTTTGGAGCACGATCAGCATCGTCGCGGTGCTGCTTCTGAGTCTGCTTGCCGCGAGCATGCTGCGGAAGGCGATCCCGTTTCTCAAGAACTCGCTGATCCCGACCTCGGTGCTCGGCGGCGGGATTCTGGTCGCGGTCGCGGGCGCGTATAAGCTGATCACGCACGAGGGCATGTTTGAGACGGCGTTCTTCGGCAACAACGGCACCGCCATGCTCGAGCTCATCACCTACCACTGCCTTGCGCTCGGCTTCATCGCGTCGGCGTTCAAGCCGTCGAAGGGCAAGCTCACCAAACAGCGGACCGCCGAGATCTTCAACACCGGCGTAACGACGGTCTCGACGTACCTTCTGCAGGGCATTTTCGGGCTCGGCATCTCGATCGTCGCGGCGCTGCTGGTCTCGGGCTTTTTCAACGCGGCGGGCATTCTGTTGCCGTTCGGCTACGGACAGGGCACCGGGCAGGCGATGAACTACGGCAACATTTTTGAGGCGGACTACGGCTTTACGGGCGGCAAGAGCTTCGGGCTGACGATCGCGGCGCTGGGCTTCCTCTCCGCAAGCGTCGGCGGCGTCATTCATCTGAACATTCTGAAAAAGCGCGGCAAGATCAAGGTCGAGGAAGCCGCTGCGCAGACGGCGGATCCCGCGCAGACGGGGGACAAGTCTATGCCGATGAAGGAGAGCGTCGACCGGCTGACCGTGCAGATCGCGCTGATCTTTACCGCGTATCTGCTGGCATACCTTCTGATGTTAGGGCTCGGCGCGCTGCTGCCCGGCATGAAGTCCGTGATCTTCGGCTTCAACTTCCTGCTCGGCGTGCTCACCGCAACGCTCGTCAAGCTGTTCATGAACTTCCTGCGCAAAAAGAACGTGCTGAAAAAGGACTACGCCGACGCGTTTCTGATGACGCGCGCGTCGAACTTCTTCTTCGATCTCATGATTGTCGCGGGCATCGCAGCGATCCGTTTCTCGACGCTGGAACGCTACTGGGGCATCATCCTCATCATGGGCGCTGTTGGGCTTGTCGTCACCTATATCTATAACCGCATCGTCGCAAAGACGCTGTTTCCGACATACGCCGAGCAGCAGTTCATGGCGATGTACGGCATGCTGACCGGCACGGCTTCGACCGGCGTCATTCTGCTGCGCGAGATCGACGGCAACTTCCAGACGCCCGCCGCGGACAATCTTGTCTATCAGAACTTCCCGGCGATCGTGTTCGGCTTCCCGATGATGCTTCTTGCGACGCTCGCGCCGAAAAAGCCGATCCTGACGCTGCTGATTCTCATCGGCTTCTTTGCGGTCATGAACGTGATCCTGTTCCGCAGCCGCATTTTCAAAGGAAAACAGAAAACAAACTGACGCTTTTCAAGAAAGGGGCATTCTATGACACAGGATTCCTTCTGGATCATGCGGACGTTCAATCCGCTGTTCTTCGCGACGTTCGCCGCGTTTATCGCACTGCTCGTGATCGCAAGCCTGCTTGTGAAAAACCGCAGCGAAAAGACCAAAAAGATCGTGCTGATCACCGCTTGCGTCGTCACGTTTATCGGGTTTTTCGTCTACAAGTATTTCCTGTCGATCGACACGGAGTACGACAAGCTCGTGATCGAAACGCGCGGCGGATTTTCCTGGTGGGCGGAGCTGCCGCTGCAGCTTTGCAACATCAACATGATCCTGATCCCGATCGCCGTCGCGACGAAGTTCCGTCCGCTGATGAGCTTCAGTTTCTTCCTTGCGCCGCTCGGCGCGATGATGGCGCTGCTGTTTCCGGCGGTCGGCTTTACCGACTGCTCGATCTGGCTGCCGCGCATGCTCGGCTTCTACGGCACGCATTTTATGATCATTATTGAAGCGATCGCGCTGGTCACGTTCGGCTTCTACCGCCCGAAGTTCAAGGACCTGCCGAAGACGGCGCTGACGCTCATTGTGCTGCTGCTTATCATTACGGGCATCAACCTGCTGCTCATCAAGACCGGACTGTATGCCCGCGCAAACTACTTCTTCACGATGGAGCACGAGGGCATCTCGATCCTCAAGCTGTTCTGGAGCTGGATCCCGTATCCGGTCATCTATCTGCTGCCCGGCGCGGTCATCCTCGGCGTATACATGAGCCTTGTTACCACGCCGTTCGCAATCGCCGACGCGATCAAAAAGAAGAAGGCGTAAAGCAATTTCATCACAGGGATCTTCCGCAAGGGAGATCCTTTTTTGTGCAGAAATCGTCAGCGGCAGCGGACGGGCAATGCCCTACGGGATACGCATACAATCTTGCCCGCCCTGTGTAAGGGAGGGCGGATCGCGAAGCGAGACGGGAGGAGTGTCGATGCGTTACGCCCACGGACATGACAATCCCCCAGTCGGCCTACAGCCGACAGCCCCCTTTACACAAGGGGGCCTCTGTATATACGCACCCAAAAGCCTTTCCCTTGAGGGGGCGCGGAGATGAGCGCCGAAGGTCGCGGGATGAAGCGAATCGGAAGCGCGGACCGAACAGGGCGCCAGGAGCGACGTGCCAAAAGCCTCCCTTGTGTAAAGGGAGGTGCCGAGGAACGAGGCGGAGGGATTGTCAATGAATTGCGCATCAGGCGCATGAGGGAGGAGTTATTCTGATAAAAGAATAGCGAAAATGTATATTTTCCCTCTTTTCGGATGAATGAAAAGGTGTTATACTTGATACAAGTATAAGTATACATTGAGAAAGGAAACGGTATGAGCATCGTCGGCAAAAGCGAGATCCGCGTCGACGCCTTCGACAAGGCGACCGGACGGACCAAATACTATGAGGACCGCATGCCCGCGGACGCGCTGTATGTTAAGATCAAGCACAGCGAGATCGCACACGGGGTTGTGAAGGCGGTCGACACCTCCGAAGCCGAAAAGATCAAAGGCGTCGTTCGGGTTTTGACCTGCTTTGACGCGCCGGAGATCGACTTCCCGACGGCGGGACATCCGTGGTCTATGGACCCGGAGCACCAGGACGTCGCGGACCGCAGACTTTTGAACACGCACGTCCGCTATTACGGCGACGACGTTGCGGTCGTCATCGCGGAGGACGAGGTCTCCGCCATGCAGGGCGTACGGGCGCTGAAGGTCGAATACGAAACGCTGCCCTTTGTGCTGGACGTGCAGAAGGCGATGGAGGACGGCGCGCCGCAGCTCCACGAGGGATATCCGCACAACATCCTGAAGCACACCTCGATCCGCAAGGGCGATTATGAAAACGCGATCAAGGAGCCCGGGCTCATCAAGGTCGAGGGTTGGTACGACACGCCGACGGTGCAGCACTGCCACATCGAAAACCACGGCTGCTTTGCCTATGAGGAGAACGGACGGATCACGGTCGTGAGCTCCACGCAGATCCCGCACATCGTCCGCCGCATCGTCGGACAGGCGATCGGCAGACCCTGGGCGGACGTACAGATCATCAAGCCGTATATCGGCGGCGGCTTCGGCAACAAGCAGGATGCGCTTTATGAGCCTTTGTGCGCCTGGTGCTCGGTGATGGTCGGCGGGCGGCCGGTCCGCATCGACTGCTCGCGCGAGGAGACGTTTGTAAGTAACCGCGTGCGCCACGCGATCCGCTTCCATATCACAAGCTGGATCCGACCAGACGGCAGCATGGCGGCAAGAAAGGTCGATCTCTTCTCGAATCAGGGCGCGTACGCAAGCCACGGGCACAGCATCGTCGCAAAGGCGATGGGGTCGTTTCCGCAGCTCTACCCGTGCGACAACATCGAATGCGACGCGTACACCGTCTATACGAACATCCCGGCAGCCGGCGCGATGCGCGGCTACGGCATGCCGCAGGCGTCGTTTGCGAACGACTCGAACATCGAGGAATGCGCCCACGCCGTACACATGGACCCGGTCGAATACCGGAACAAGTACATCATGCCGCAGGGGTATTTCGACGGCTTCAGCAAAAACTGCAACTATTACGATTCGCACCGCGAATGTCTTGCAAAGGGCAAGGCGCTGATCGGCTACGACGAAAAGATCCGGGAATTTGCAAAGGACAAAGGTCCGATCCGCCGCGGCATCGGCTGCGCGTCGTTCTGGTACAATACGGCGGTGTGGCCGATCGCGCTGGAGACCTCCTCGAACCGGATGCTCTTAAACCTCGACGGCACCGTCACGATGCAGGGCGGCGAGACGGAGATCGGACAGGGCGCCGACACCGCGTTTGCGCAGATGGCGGCGGAAGCGATCGGCTTGAAGAGCTATAAAGACGTGCACGTCGTTTCCTGTCAGGACACCGATACGACGCCGACGGGCCTGGGCGCGTACGCGTCGCGGCAGACGTACGTTGCGGGCTTCTCGATCCGACAGACCGCAGAAATCCTCAGAAAGAAGATCTTTGCCTACGCGAACAAGCTGACGCGGCAGGCGGTCGAAAACATGGACATTGTCGACGGCGTCGTGGTGAGAAAGTCCGACGGAAAGCCGCTGATCACGCTAAAAGAGCTTGCGATGACCGCGCAGTATAACCCAAAGGATTCTGAGCATATCACGGCGGAAAGCACATATACGATCCAGAACAACGCGTATTCGTTCGGCTGCACGTTCGCGGAGGTCGAGGTCGATATCCCGATGTGCAGGGTCACGGTCAAAAACATCGTGAACGTGCACGACTGCGGAACCCTCATCAATCCGGCTTTGGCCTCGGCGCAGGTGCACGGCGGCATGTCGATGGCGATCGGCTACGGCATGAGCGAACAGCTTTTGTTCGACCAAAAGACCGGAAGACCGCTGAACAACAACCTTTTGGACTATAAGCTTTCGACCGTGATGGACCATCCGGATCTTCAGGCGGCGTTTATCGAGAATCCGGAACCGACCAGCGTGTTCGGGACCAAGGCTTTGGGCGAGCCGCCCGCATGCTCCGGCGCGCCGGCGATCCGCAACGCGATCTACAACGCGACCGGCGTTGCGCTGAAGAAGCTTCCGATGAATCCGCACAATCTGTTTGCGGCGTTTACCGAAGCGGGACTGATCCATGATTCTTGGCAGGAGGGCTGACCGATGTACGATATGAAGGCACTGTATGAAGCGGCGAGCGTCGAAAACGCCGTCGAGCTTCGCTTGGCGCATCCCGAGGCGCAGATCATCGCGGGCGGCAGCGACGTGCTGGTGCAGATGCGCGAGGGCAAGCGCGCGGGAAAGGAGCTGATTTCGATCTACGGACTGGACGAGCTTCGCGGGATCACGATCGACGAAGACGAAAACATCCGCATCGGCTCTCTGACGAGCTTTTCCCACATCACGCGGGATCCGATCATTCAAAAATACATCAACGTATTGGGCGAAGCGGTGGACATGGTCGGCGGACCGCAGATCCGGAACATCGGCACGATCGGCGGGAACACCTGCAACGGCGTGACGAGCGCTGATTCCGCCTCGACGCTGCACGCATGGGAAGCGATCGTCGAGCTTTTCGGCAAAAACGGCGTTCGCAGACTTCCGATCAAGGACTTTTACATCAAAGCGGGACAGGTCGATATCCGCGTCGAGGACGGCGAGATCCAGACCGCGATCCTGATCCCGAAGGCAAGCTACGAGAACACCTTCGGACACTACATCAAGTACGCGATGCGCAATGCCATGGACATTGCGACGCTCGGCTGCTCGGTCAACGTGCGGCTTTCGGCGGATAAAAAGACGATCGAACGCGCCCGCATCGCCTACGGCGTGGCGGGTCCGGTGCCGATGCGCGCGCCGCATGCCGAGGCGCTTGCAAACGGTCAGCCGATCGGTAAGGACCTCATCGACCGGTTCGGGCTTGCGGTGCTTGAAGACATCAATCCGCGCGATTCGTGGCGTGCCAGCAAGGCGTTCAGAAGCCATATCGCGGTCGAGACGGCAAAGCGCTGTCTCTATGAATCCATCCGGAAAGCGGGAGGTGAGCTTTGATGGCGCAGTATAAACTGGTTCGCTTTAACCTGAACGGCAAGGAGGTCGAAAAGATGGTCGACGTGCGCGCGTCGCTGACCGACATGCTGCGAAACGACTACCATCTGACCTCGGTGAAAAAGGGCTGCGAGGTCGGCGAATGCGGCGCGTGCAACGTGCTGATCGACGGCGAAGCGTTCAATTCCTGCATCTATCTTGCGGTGTGGGCGGACGGCAAGCACATCCGCACGCTCGAAAGCCTGACCGGACCGGGCGGCGAGATTTCCGACATCCAGCAGGCGTTTATGGAGGAGAGCGCGATCCAGTGCGGCTTCTGTACGCCGGGCTTTATCATGACCGCCGCGGAGATACTCGAGACCAAAAAGCTCTATACGCGCGACGAGCTCCGAAAGCTCCTTTCCGGGCATCTTTGCCGATGCACGGGCTACGAGAACATTCTGAACGCCGTCGAAAAGACCATGAAGCGGCGTCTCGGCGTGCCGGTGGAATGATATGAAAAAGGCGGCTTTCGTTCTGTTCGGGCTTGCGGTCCTGCTGTCCGACGTGATGTGCGCCCATGTCGCGTATCTGTACCGCGCGATGCTCTGCGGCATAGAACACATGGGGTACAGCGCACCGGCAGGCGCCGCGTTTCTGTACGCGATCCCGTACGCGGTCGGCATTGCCGTCTGCGTGACCGTCGGGATCGTGCTTTTCAGAAAGGCAAAAAAGTGACGGGGAACGCCCGCCGCTTTTTCATTCTGCGGATTATTCTTGAAAATTTTGCAATTCTGTTGCATTTGCGGGGTTTACCGATGCGGGAATTTGTGGTAAACTAAACCGAGTTTTTCAAGAGGTATCACATGAAGCATTCGACAAGAATTTCCATTTGGATAATGATTTTGATCCTGCTGATCGGTTCGATCGGCTGCGACACGCTGATCGCGCCCGCATCGCAGGAACCCGTTTCCGAACAGATCATCACGATGCAGCCGACCGCCGCGCCGACGCCGGAACCGACGGCGGAGGAGATCGAGATCATTGCGCCGGAGGCTACGACGCTGCCGACGCTCCCGCCGACGCCCGAACCGACGCCGACGCCCGAGCCGACGCCGACCCCGCCGCCGACGGAGATCCCGTTCTCGTATTACTGCCCGACGGTCAATATGAGCTTTGAAGAGCTCGTGGGCTCGCTGCCGGACTTTGACGAATCGAAACCGAAGAGCAACGATACGTTCTGGATGCCGAAGGGCTATCCCGCGCCGGACACCTATAGGATCCTCGTCGATCTCTATTGGCAGCTGGTGATCATCTACGCAAAGGATCCGGAGACCGGGGAATACACGGTGCCCGTCCGGTACATGACCTGCGCGTCCGGCAACCCGAGAAAGTATTCGGAGACCCAGGCGGGAACGTTCCAGATGAAGCCGACGAAGGTCCGGTTCGGCAACTTCAAGACCGGCGAGACCGCGCAGTACTGGTCGCTGATCCGCAGTCGCACCTATTTCCATTCGACGATCTACTCGAAGTACCGCGATCTCAGCTCCGTGGACAAAGCCTCCTATGAAGCGGTGACCAGCGGAACGAAGGCGTCGCATGCCTGCATCCGCCTTCTTGTGCCGGATGCGCGCTGGATCTTCTATAACATCTGCTACGACACCGTCTGTGAGATCCGAAAGGGCAGTAAGGACGACGCGGAGATGAAAGCGATCCGCGATCAGATGCACTTTGCGGCATGGAAGGACAACGCGGACCTGTCCACCGCGAACACGCCGTATACGGACAACTGGACCATCGAGGCGGTCGCAACCGACAAGCCGTACGTCCACGCGACGCAGCCGCCGGTGCCGAAAAGCTGAAAACCCGGTCTGTCGAAATACTTCGGCAGACCGTTCTTTATTTCTGCGCCGCTTATCGCATTTCGTGCGACCGGGCGGCGGTTTTGCAGGGAAAAAGATCCGCCTCATCAGACAGGGCTGCTGGACAGAGCAGCTTTTTGTCATGTTTTCCGTTCCCGCCGCGTAAAGTTTGACAGCAAGGGGGGAATCGGAATGAAGCTTGACGAAATGAAGGTACAGTACGATAAAAGCCGCGACGGGTTTACGAAGGAATCCGCGTTTGCCGTGAAGCCGGAGGAAAAGCTGCCGAAGGTGGATGTATCCGGGATCGCGGTCAAGGTGGGACTTTGCGCGGGCGTGCTTGCGCTGGCGTTCATCGTGCGGGCGTTCGGCGTCGGCGCGCCGAAGGCGCAAACCGCTGAGACCTCGACGCATGCGGAAAACAGCGGAGAAACGACGGCGGACGATCAGCCGGGCAAGCTGAAATACGTCGATACGACCGGTGCAAAATGGACCGCGCCGGTGCGGTCCAACGACATTGAGCTCGTGCGGGACGGACAGCTGCTGCGGTTTACCGCCGGCGCATCGGACGTATACGCTTGCATGGCGGGGAAAGTCTTGTCCGTCGCGTCGGACGATGCGCTCGGGACGTATGTCCGCGTACAGTCCGAGTCGGACTGCGAGACCTTTTATTACGGATTCGATACGGTCCGGGTAAACGAGGGAGACGCCGTCAAAGCGGGCGACGCTCTGGGTACGGTGCCGGTCGGACGAAGTCTCTATCTGCGCGTCCTCGAAAAAGGCGCGCCGCAGGATCCGACCGCCTATGTCGATCTGTCGCTGAACCGCGGATGAGGTTCTCCGTCGGCAGGACCGAGATACGCGTCACAATGCCGGCGGTTCTTGTCCTTGCGTTCTGCATCACGGCAGGGGAGACGAAGCCGCTTCTGCTTGCGCTCGTGTCGCTTGTCGTGCACGAAGCCGCGCATGCCGTTGCGGCAAGGAACCTGAAGCTGCCGATCGCGTGTCTCACGCTCTATCCGTTCGGTGCGGTCATGCGGCTCGACGCGCTTTTTCTTTCCGGACGGGACGAACGGATCGTCGCCGCCGCGGGACCCTTGGGATCGCTGGCGTTTGCGGCGGTTCTGACGCTGTTTCGTCCGCTGCTGTCTGAGGATCGGATCGACCCGCTGATCGCCGCGAACCTCGCGATCGCGATCCTGAACCTGTTTCCGGCATACCCGCTCGACGGCGGGCGGATCGCGCGTTCGGCTCTGCAAAGCGTACTGCGGGAACGGACCGCAAAGGGGCTGCTGCTGTCGTTTACGGCGGCGGTTTCCGTCGGACTGACGGCGGCGGGCATATATCTTGCCGTGCGAGGGATCCCGGCATGGGCGCTGTTCGCGATCCCGCCGTTTGTGCTTTTTTCGGCGCTCTGGGAATGGAAAACGCCGGACGCAGGAACCGTTTCGCGCGTGATGGAACGGCGGGAGGCGATCCGCTTCGGCGAGGCGCGCAAGGCGCAGATCGTCGTTATCGGCGAAGACGCGAGCATCCGGGATGCGCTCGCAAGCTTTTCCGGTGCGCGCTGTACGATCCTGCGCGTGGTGCGAAGCTCCGGCTTTGTTGAGCTTACGGAGTTTGAGCTCGTCGACGCCGCGGCAAAGCTCGGCGTGCATACGCCGCTGAAAACCGTGATTTTGCGATTGACCGATGGAAAATGATGTGTTATACTTTATTAGTTAAAGTATGCAATCGCAAAGGAACGTAGGTTTTTGGACGATCGAACGATGGACATGCTGCTGAGCCGGGTCGAAAAGCCCGCCCGCTATCTCGGCAGCGAATGGAATATGGAACGCAAGGAGGTCTATGACTTCCGCTTTGCGCTGTGCTTCCCGGATGTTTATGAGATCGGCATGTCGCACCTCGGCAGCCGGATCCTGTACCGTGTATTGAACGACATGGACGGCGTTTACTGCGAACGTGCTTATGCGCCGTGGACCGATATGGAACAGGCGCTGCGGGATCTCAAGGAACCGCTGTTCACGCTCGAAACGAAATCTCCGCTTCGGGATTTCGATATCGTCGGGTTTTCGCTCCTTTACGAGATGTGCTATACGAACGTGCTGACGATGCTCGATCTTTCCGGCATCCCGTTCCTTGCGTCCGAGCGCGGCGAAGCCTATCCGCTGATCGTGGCGGGCGGTCCCTGTACCGTCAATCCTGAACCGATCGCGGAAATCGTCGACGCGATCCTTCTGGGCGACGGCGAAGAGCTTGAGCCGGAGCTTGTGGAATGCGTGCGCAAAGCAAAGAAAGACGGCGTTTCCAAGGCGGAGCTTCTGAAACGCCTCGCAGCGGTCGACGGCGTGTATATCCCGTCGTTCTACCGTCCGGTCTATGAAAACGGGCGCTATGTCCGCACGGAACGGCTGAACGCGCACGCGCCGGAGCATCCCGTCCGCCGCGTGGTCCGCAACCTCGATTCCGCAAAGTATATCGGCCGACAGCTCGTTCCGCATATGCAGATCGTTCACGACCGCGTCGCCGTCGAGGTCATGCGCGGCTGTACGCGCGGATGCCGCTTCTGTCAGGCGGGATACATCTACCGCCCGGTCCGCGAGCGCACAAAGGAAACGCTGCTTGGTCAGACGCGCGATCTCGTCCGCTGCACCGGCTACGACGAGGTCTCGCTGCTGTCGCTTTCCACCGGCGATTATTCCGAGCTGCACGCGCTTCTGCCGCGGATCATCGACGATATGGCGGAGCAGAAGGTCTCCGTGTCGCTGCCGTCGCTGCGCATCGATTCGCTTTTGAAGGACGATCTTGAAAAGATGCAGACGGTCCGCAAGGGCGGACTGACCTTTGCGCCGGAGGCGGGCACGCAGCGCATGCGCGACGTGATCAACAAGAACGTGACGGAGGAGGATCTTCTGCGCGCGGTCACCGACGCGTTCACGGCGGGCTGGTGCGGCGTCAAGCTCTATTTCATGATCGGGCTGCCGACCGAAACGGACGAGGACGTAAAAGGCATTGCCGAGCTTGCGCGCAAGGTGTCGAACGCGTTCTATGCGCTTCCGAAGGACAAGCGCGGTTCGGGCTTCCGCGTGACGGTCTCCGTGTCCACCTTCGTGCCGAAGCCGTGGACGGCGTTCCAGTGGTGCGCGCAAAACCGCCAGGAGGAGATCGTGCGAAAGCAGCAGCTTCTGAAAGCCGCGTTAAAGGGCGTACGCGGCGCGGAACTGCATTGCCATCCTTCGGTACTGTCCGTGCTCGAAGCGGTGTTTTCCCGCGGGGACAGGCGCTTAAACGGCGTGCTGATCGACGCATACCGGCGCGGCTGCCGGTTCGATTCCTGGGCGGAGCACTTCAAGCCGGACGCATGGGCGGAGGCGTTTTCGGCGAACGGGCTGACGATGGACGAGTATGCGCACCGCGATCGTGCGATCGACGAGCCCTTGCCGTGGGAGACGGTCGACGCGCTGGTCAAGCCCGCATACCTCAGGCGCGAATGGGAAAGGGCGCAGGAAGCGCGGACCACAAGGGACTGCAGACAGGGCTGCAACGGATGTTTCGGAGAGCATTGTGAAGATTATTGCCGCGTTTGAAAAAACCAAAGAACTGAGCTACACCTCGCATCTCGACGTGCAGCGCACGCTGCAGCGCGCGTTTCGCCGCGCCAATCTGCCGCTTGCGTTCTCGAAGGGCTTCAATCCGCATCCGAAGCTCTCCTTTGCAACAGCGCTTGCGACCGGCTTTACGAGCGCGGGGGAATGGGTCGAGGTCGAGCTCGACCGGGATATCACGCCCGAAGATTTTACGGAACGCGTCAACGCCGCGCTTCCGAACGGCATGCGGTTTCATTCCGCATTCATTGCGGACGAGAGCTTTCCGACGCTCTCCAGGATGCTCGTCGCCGCAAAGTACATCATTACGCTCTATACGGATACGCCGATTGCGATGGACGAACTTCTTTCGGCGATCCGCGCGATCACGGACAGCAAAGAAGTGATCGTGGAAAAGAAGACGAAAAGCGGGATACGCCCCGCAAACATTCGTCCGGATATTTTGGAGGCGGAAGCGATCTCCGCTTCGGATCGGACCGCAGTCGCTGCGGTCGTGGGCACGCTCAATGCGGCGGGAGGTCTGCGCGCGGAAACGTTCGCGCGAGCGCTCTTTGAACGCCTCGGCACGAGCGGACGCTTCACGGCGCATCGGATCGCGCTCTGCTTTGAGGGAAGCGACAGACTTCCGCGCCTCCGGTAAGGAAAGGTTTTTATGAATAAAGAAATTTTGGTCGACGCCAACGCGTTCAATACGCGCGTGGCGGTCGTCGAGGACGGCACGCCCGTTGAGCTCTATGTGGAGCAGGAGGGCAGCGAACGCCTCGTCGGCAACATCTATTTAGGCAAGGTCCAGAACGTCCTGCCCGGCATGCAGGCGGCGTTTGTGGACATCGGACTCGAAAAGAACGCGTTTTTGTACGCGGGCGACGTCTTTACGCCCGGCGACGCGTACGACGAGCTTGAAAAGATCCCGGAAACGCGCAAGATCAGCGAGCTATTAAAGCCCGGACAGAACGTCGTCGTGCAGGTCGCAAAGGACCCGGTCGGCACAAAAGGCGCGCGCGTGACCACGCATATCACGCTTGCGGGCAGATCGCTTGTTCTGATGCCGACCGTCGAGTACATCGGCGTTTCCCGCAGGATCGAAAAGGAAGAGGAGCGGCAAAGGCTCAGAAAGCTTATCAAGGAATTGAAGCCCGAGGGCATGGGCGTGATCGTCCGCACGGCGTCCGAGGGACGCACCAAGGACGCTTTCAAGGAAGAGATCGACAGCTTAAAGCTCCTGTACGGCGAAATCCAGAAAAAGGCAAAGTCGCAGAAGGCGCCGAAGCTCTTGCATGAGGAGCAGAGCCTGCTGTTCCGCACCGTGCGCGATCTTCTGATGCGCGACGTGGACCGCGTGTTCGTCAACGACCGCAACGCGTATGCCGAGCTTTGTCAGATCGCGTCGGTCATGGCACCGAAGCTCAAAGCCCGCATCCTGTTCAAGGACAGCGAAGCGCTGTTCGAGCGATGTGAAGCGGAGAGCAAGATCGACAAGGCGCTTGCGCGCAAGGTCTGGCTGAAGAGCGGCGGATATCTCATCATCGACCGCGCGGAGGCGCTGACCGTCATCGACGTCAACACCGGCAAGTTCGTCGGCAAGGACAATCTCGAAAAGACGATCACCGCGACCAACTGCGAGGCGGCGACTGAGATCGCACTGCAGCTCCGGCTTCGCGACATCGGCGGCATCGTTATCATCGACTTCATCGACATGGAAAAGGAAGCGAACCGCCAGCTCGTTCTGCAGACGCTGAAAAACGCGATGCACGAAGATCATACGCGCTCGCATGTGTTCGGCTTCACGCGGCTGGGACTCGTTGAGCTGACCCGCAAAAAGACCGGCAGAAGCATCGGCGACACCTTAAAGGTCACCTGTCCGTGCTGCGAGGGCGAGGGAAAGGTGCTTGCGCCGCATACGGTGTTCAATAAGCTCCGCAAGCAGACGCTGCAGATTTTGAAGAGCTCCAATATCCGCCGCATGTACATCGAGGTGCATCCGGACGTCAAGGCGGCGATGGAGGGACTGTTCAAAAAGAACGGCACGCTGTTCCCGGAGGTCGAA
Organism: Bacillota bacterium; assembly: GCA_016286445.1. Lineage (GTDB taxonomy): Bacteria > Bacillota > Clostridia > Christensenellales > CAG-138 > UBA3792. Next base: position 14,415 of record JAEESS010000033.1, on the reverse strand, counting down.
AACGTCAGTTTCTTCGTCCGCGCGAACGAAAATCTGCATCCCGAAAAGTACGTCGTGCGTCCGTTGCCGGACAAGAAGGTCCAGGAAGCGAAGCGTCTCTGCACGGTGCTGCACTGAAAAAACAGAGGATCGCAGTCGGTTTCGGAAACGGATATTTTACTACCCCACCACCGCAAGCGGTCCCCCTCCCCTCACAAGGGGAGGTCGGGTTCGTACCGCTTTTGAGCTCCCCTTGTCAGGGGGCGCAGATCCGAGCGCTCGCTGTGCGAGGAGGAGCGAGGTGAGGTGCGACCGAAACAGGAAGCCATGGCGACGCGCGGGAAGCGCGCGACGGCACCTATGTAACGAAGCGAAGCGGAGTGAACAGAAGGCTTGCATACGACGCGCTGCAACCATGTTTCGGGATCGCTGTCACGCGGTGACTGAGGGGTAGAACGCATTCCTGTTCTCAAGCTGATATACGATGAAAAAAGTCCGAAAAATCTTGAAAAAATCCGTTGACAAGCCATGATTCTTGTGTTATAGTCATGCGGTGAGCCGCTTCGGAGCGGTACTTAAGTGTGTCCGATGAGACACCTCCGTATTTGAGCGAGTCTGGGAAGAAGGAGGAAGCACAAAGCAATGTACGCAATCATTCAGACCGGTGGTAAACAGTATAAGGTCCAGGTCGGCGACGAAGTTCTCGTTGAGAAGCTCGACGCAGAGGTCGGTACCGAAGTCACCATGGATGTTCTGCTCGTCGCGGACGGCGAAGTCGTTACGGTCGGCAAGCCCGTCGTGGACGGCGTCAAGGCAACCGCAAAGGTTCTCGAGCACGGCAAGGGCAAGAAGGTTATCGTCTTCAAGTATAAGCCCAAGAAGAACATCCGCAAGAAGCGCGGCCATCGTCAGCCTTTCACCAAGGTTGAGATCACCGCGATCGGCTGATCCATGATCACCGTGACCGTGACCCGCGAAAACGGCGATCCCGTTGGATTCAAAGTTTCGGGACACGCGAATATGGGTGAATACGGGGAAGACCTTGTTTGCGCGGCGGTATCCGCCATCGTGCAGACGGCGATCCTCGGGATCACAGAGGTATGTCACATCTCGGCAGGCGTTTCGATCGAAGAAGGCGAAACGGTCTGCATCCTCAGTAAGGATGCGAGCGCGGATGCGATCCAAAGGGCGGGCATCGTTATCGATACGATGATCGCAGGCTTACGGAGCATTCAGCAATCGTATCCCAGAACCCTCAAATTTCGGAACAAGGAGGTTTAGATCATGTTTCAGATGAATCTGCAGCTTTTTGCACATAAAAAGGGCGTCGGTTCCTCCCGTAACGGCAGAGACAGCGAATCCAAGCGTCTCGGACCGAAGCGTGCGGACGGTCAGTTCGTCCTCGCAGGCAACATCCTCGTTCGCCAGCGCGGCACGCACTTCCATCCCGGCACCAACGTCGGCATCGGCAAGGATGACACGCTGTTTGCGAAGATCGACGGCATCGTCCGTTTCGAGGTTCGCCACGCGGGCAAGAAGACCGTGAGCGTGTACGCCGAAGAGCAGGCGGAAGCATAAACAACAACACCAGAGAAAGAACGCGAAATGCGCTCTTTCTTTTTTTTCGGAAATGCGATACACTGTACCTATCGGGAAGAACGGAGATTTTGAAAATGACAGCTTTGCGGCGCTTTGTCCCTGCCGATGCGGAGACGATTCAGAAGAATCAATACCCGGATATGACGGCAGAGGAGATCGAACGGATGATCGCGGACTGGAACCGCGGCGTTTATGAGAACCGCCGCTTTGAGATGCTTGCCGTCATCGAGGACGGGCAGATCACCGGCTGCGCGTCCCTCACCGAACGCAGCCAAAACGTGGTATCGTTCGGGATCGAGATCTTTGCGGAGGAGCGGAGGAAGGGGATCGCATCGAATGCCATGCCGCTTCTGTTTGAAGCAGCAAAACAAGCGGGATATCGCGCCGTCCTCGATCAGGTACGTACGGACAACGCCGCAAGCATCCGGCTGCATGAAGCATTCGGCTTTGAGACTGACGGGTATGTGTACCGGAACAAGCGGGATCATGCAGTCGTTCTGTATCTGAAACTGCTTATATAAGAGATCAGCGCCGCGTGATGCGGCGCTGTATTGATATATAGGTGAATTGCCTTGCGACGTGAATGGTCCTGCGCTGTGAATGGCTTGGATGGCGCATCAGCGGTGAATATACATCCTGGTCAGATCCGGTTCGCCGTCGCCCTGCACCATGCAGAGGAATTCCCAGCCGTAGCGCTCGTAGAAGCCCGTGTGGTCGGTGACGAGGTAGACGGGGGAGATTCCGTGCGCGCGCAGGTCCTCGACCGCGATATTGAGGAGCGCGCCCGCGATCCCGCGGCCGCGGTGGCTTTCCTCGGTATAGACCGCACAGACGTTCGGGAACAGGTCTTTTCGGTCGTGGAAATCGTTTTCGATCACGCCGAGACCGCCGACGATCGCGTCGCCGTCGAGACAAAGATACCAGCCGTATTCGGTCTCGCCGGAAAGATACGCGTCCATACATTCGAGATACGCTTCTTCCGGAACGCCCCATTTCGAGCTGAACCATTGCGCGGCGGGCTTTTCGAGCGCCGGACGCTCGCGCAGGGTGATATAAGAAAGATGATCGGTCATAGAATACTCCTTTCTCGATAAAAAAGGGGTTGCAACCGAAATTGCAACCCATGTGGTGGAGCATAGGAGATTCGAACTCCTGACCTCAACATTGCGAACGTTGCGCGCTACCAACTGTGCTAATGCCCCGCGAACAGAAAACATTATACACGCTTTTCATAAAAAAGCAATAGGTTTTTCAAAAAAAACTTTCGCGCTATGAAAATATATCTTGCTTTTTGGGAACGATTGTTGTAAGATAGCAAAGGTGCAACAAAAGCCGTGCAGAGATGGCTGAGCTTGGTCTAAGGCGCACGACTGGAAATCGTGTATACCAGGAATGGTATCGAGGGTTCGAATCCCTCTCTCTGCGCCACGTCGTCGCGGGCTTCACTCAGCTCGCGACGATTTCTTTATTTCATAAACAAATCATCGCTTCGCCTTGTTTCGCCGTCCACTTCACTCCGTTCCATTACATAGGTGCTGTCGCGCGTTTCATCGCGCGTCGTCATATTCGCTTGTAAACGCGCTCACTCCCACTCCGCTTCGCTTCGTTACATAAGTGCCGTTGCGCGCTACCCGCGCATCGCCATGGCTCACTGTCGCTACCAACTTTTTGCGGGCAGCGCACCTTTGGCGCGATCCGGGCGGTCGATTTCGTTTTGGATGAGGGGATTCGACTGAGCGAGCGCAAAACCGTTTCGCGAACGCGCGGGATCAGACGGTTTACGACGATTCGGATCCGTTCGCTCGCTTGCTTCCGAATAGCTTTTGCCGCAGCGATCGGTTTCCGACCTTGCGGAAGCCGCGTACAAGCAGTGTGAGCACGACGGTCAGCAACAGCAGCAGGAGCACGGCCGCCCAGACCGGCAGGCCCATCAGTGTTTCCCGTATCCTGGGAAGGATGTGAAGCCTGCCGAGAATGGCTGTATCCCATGTTGAAAAACACGCCGCAGAGAAAAAGTTCATCGAAAAATGAATCAGGACAGTGTAGCGAACCATTCCGGTGAGCTCGAAGACCCAGCCGAGCAGCAGCGCAACAACGAATGTATATACGAACTGACCGGTGTTGCGGTGCCATATGCCGAAGAAAAGGGCCGTGATGAGGATCGCGAGCCACGCGGGGGCGTATTTACGGAGATTCCGCTGGATCATACCGCGGAAGGCGAGCTCCTCCATGAACGGCGCCATTACGAGCGTGACGAAGAACGGCAGGTCATAGCCTGCGCTTCTGGTGCAGAATTTCTCAACAAAACGAACAGCGTCCTTGGAGAATGGCAACAGGCAGGCGAGAAGAAGACCGGAAACAGCCGTGATCAAAAACCCGCTGACGATTCCGAGCACGGTACGCTTTATCCCGGAGAGCGCCAGCGTCGGAACGGTTCGTTCGCGCACGCTCCGGACCAGGCGGTGAACAAAACATGGGATCAGCCATCCGACGACGGAGAGCCCGATGCCGATCGCGATGAGATCGAGGTTTGCACAGGTCAGAAACTGCTTCAGCGCCGCAGTCCTGTTCCGCTCGAAAACGCGCGAATAGGCGCCGATCGCACAGAACACGGAAAACAGCAGAGCTGCGGCTGCGATACAGGCATAGAGGACGCGGAGAACTTTCTGTTTCGGAAAGAATCTATGCAGCGTGTCCGGAAGCAGTGCCGTGAGCGCATAGGCGATACAGGGCAGACCCGTCACGACGAGATAGATCAGCAGACCTTCCTTTTCTAAGTTCGAACGGAACGAACCGGCAAAATCGAGCAGATAATGACTCTTCGGCACTTGCTTCATAACCGGCAGGGGTCCGTTCTTCGGCAGCAAAAACGTATTGCCCCAGGCGATGCGTCCGCCGCCCCAGATCGCGAGCATCACGAACAGCCAGAACGCAGACAGCAGAAGCACCGCCGTAAACAGCAGGATATGTGAAAGGACCCTTCGCTTTGCTCGCATGAACATCAACTCCTTACAGGAATATTGTAGCATACTCTCTGTAAATTGCAAACAGGACCGGGACGATCCGAAGGATGCGCTGATTTTATAGAAATTTCATTTGCTTTCCTTCCTTTTTTGACATACAATGGACACAGGGAGGGAAGGCATATGCAGATCGTGGTTTTGGACGGATACTGCGTCAATCCGGGCGATGTGGACTGGGGTCCCTTGAAGCAGCTCGGAACGCTTTCGGTCTATGACCGGACGCATCCGGATATGATCGCGCAGCGGCTTCGCGGCGCGGAGGCGGTCTTTGTCAACAAGGTGAAGCTGAATCGCGATGCGATCTTCGGCGCGCGGCAGCTCCGGTTCATCGGCGTCCTTGCGACGGGCTATGACGTCGTCGATACGGCGGCGGCAAGAGAGCGCGGGATCACCGTCGCGAACGTGCCCGCGTACAGCACGGAAGCCGTCGCGCAGCATGCGGTCGCGCTTTTGCTGGCGCTGTGTCAGCATGCGGAATACCATTCCGCAAAGGTCCGGCAGGGCGCATGGACCGCGCAGCCGGATTTCTCGTGGTGGGAGATCGCGCCGACGCTGCTGTACGGCAAAACGATCGGCATTGTCGGCTGCGGGCGGATCGGATCGCGCGTTGCAAGGATCGCGGACGCTTTCGGCATGCGCGTGCTCGGCACGAACCCGCATGAAAAACAGGGCTTTTTAGGTACTTTTGTTCCGCTCGACACGCTGCTTGCGGAATCGGACGTCATCTCCCTGCACTGCCCGGCAAAAGCGGACACGGTGGGGATGATCCGCAAGGACACGATCGCAAAGATGAAGGACGGCGCGATCCTGATCAATACGTCGCGCGGGAGTCTGATCTCCGAAACGGACGTTTGTGACGCGCTTCGATCCCGTAAGCTTGCGGGGTATGCCGCAGATGTGGTCAGCGAAGAGCCGATCAAGCTCAAAAATCCGCTGATGAGCGCGCCGAACTGCATCATCACGTCGCACTATGCGTGGACGCCGAAGCCGATGCGCCAGAAGATCATCGACGTATCGGCGGAGAATTTAAGATCCTTTGTATACGGCTACCCGATCAACGTTGTAAACTGACCGGTATCATTCGGAACAAACAGAAGGGGAAAAACAATATGACGCCTAAAGAGATAAGAGAGGAAGCAAGCCGCCGTATCAGGCTGCTGCCGGAGAAGGAATACGAAGCGCGCGCTGCGCAGATTCGCGCGGATCTGGAGCTGACGGAAAAGAAAAATATCACCTTTCTGACCGGAAAGGAACGCCAGGAATACCTTGCAGCATCCATGCGGCTTGATGCAAGACCGGAGCAGTACATCGGCTATCATTCCCTGCAGGAGTATCTGGACCGGTACGGATATCTGTCGGAAAATCAGATCAACGGTCAGGCGCCGCGCAAAAGGGAGACATGGATTTTTGTGCTGCTGTGTTTTGCTTCACTGATTGCAGCGCTGACCGTTGCGGCGATCGCAGGAACCGAAAAGTTTTCCGGAACGCTCAATGCCATAGCCATCATACTCTTCTTGTTGTTGGCCATAGCGCATCTCGTATTCGGTATATTGGCCTTCATCTCTTTGATCAGGAATTTAAGAATGAAGTCTCGCCTGAAGAAAAGCGCCGGAGCCGCCATAACAGAAGATGCGATCAAAGCGGAGATGCAGCGGCAGATGACGGAATCGGAACGAATCCGGCGGGAAGCGCTTGCTCCGAAGACGGGCGGACAAGCGGTATCGTCGACAGCCTCCGTTCGCGTGAACAACCCTGCCGATTTCTATGGACTCGCAGACGACAAGTTCCCTTCGATCGAAGAGAAATCGGGAGAAGACGACGCGACGATGGTGCGGGACAAATTCCCGATATACGAGCCAGTGCAGTCTGTGCCGAAACTGACGGAGTCTGCGGTCAACGATATGCTTCGCAAAATCAATGCGGACAACACGGAGGTTTACGTATCTGACATTGAAACGGAAAACGATCCGGCGCTGGGAAAGAAGCTCTTCAAGGGGATCGAGGAAACAGCCGCGCAGCGTGTCTCAGAGATGACGCAAGAGGAGTATGACACGATCGCGACGCCGATCCGGGAGCTGTACGATACGCTCCTTCGCATGGAAAAGGAAGGATTCGGAAGAGGACCGGAACAGCAGAATAATCTGCGCTTATATGAAGTTACGTCGTATCGTGCGGAGAAGATGATTCAGGACCTTGAGACCAAAAACATCTTACAGCCGATCCTGATCAGGTACGGATTGACCGAATCGGATCTATACAGAAGCACACCGAATCTTTTGAAGGATCTGATCCGCAAATATGCACTGATCTTAGGCGGATCGCTTGTACTGCTTGCTTCAGCCATATGGTTCGCGGTGAAGATGGATTCGCATTTTACGGATTTTGAAGGCATTCTGTCGTTTGCCGTGATCGCCGTTTCCGGGTTTTGGACGATCAAATTTTTCGTCAGGACGCTCACTACGGTCATCCACAACGCGAAACTGAACCGTATGATCGAAATAAGCAGTTCACAGGAATATATTGATCTCGAGATCGAGAAAGAAGTCAAAAAAGTGATATATCTGAAAGAAAAGGAGCGTTATATCGAACGATACAATGCCAATAAAGCGTAATGAAATCCGGAACGACAGTTATCTCGTATCAGCAATGAACCCCCTTTGCGGGGGTTTTTCTTTTGCGTTTCGGAATTGTCATGCCGAATTCACAATTGCCACTTGCAAAAATCATGATTTCGGGGTAAACTAATGTTAATTATTCTCGGAGTTGTGTATCATGTTGCTGTGGACCGATTCGACATGGACCGCATGCGGCGTTTCCGAAGGGGACGGCGTGCTGGTCGCTCTGTCCGGCGGCGCGGACTCCGTGGCTTTGGCTTTGGAGCTTCTCGGGCTTCAAAGGGACGGAAAGATCCTCCGGCTGGAGGCGGCGCATCTGCATCACGGAATCCGCGGAAGCGAAGCGGATCGCGACGCTGCATTTGTAACGGAGCTTTGCAGAAGCCTCGGCTTGCCGCTGCACACGGAACGGATCGACGTACCGCGTATCGCGAAGGAGACCGGCGTTTCCCTGGAGCTTGCCGCAAGGAATGCGCGCTATGCTTTTTTGGAGCGCGTAGCCGCGGATCGGAATCTCGACTGCATAGCGATCGGACATCATCGGGATGATCAGGCGGAAACGCTTCTGCTGCATCTTCTGCGGGGAAGCGGTACCGACGGTCTTGCGGGCATGCGCTTTCGTTCCGGAAGACTGATCCGCCCGCTGCTTAACACGCCCAAAGAGGAGATCCTTGCGTATCTCGAAGCGCGCGGACAGAGCTTCTGCACCGATGCGACGAACTTTGAGACCGACGCGACGCGGAACCGCATCCGGCTGCAGGTGATCCCCGCCCTGGAATCTGTCAATCCTGCGATCGGGCGAACGCTTGCGGAAACCGCCGCGCACATCGCAGAGGACGCGGATTATCTGAATGCGCTGAAGGAGGATGCACAACGCCGATGCGGAACGAACCGCAGAGCGCTTTCCGGGCTTCCGCGGCCGATCCGGCTTCGGGTGCTGCGCGATCTGCTGCCTTACCGGGACTTTACGCATGCGGACCTGGAACGGCTCGACGCACTGCTTTCGGGGCAGACGGGCGACACGGCAACGCTGAAAAACGGCGTCGTCGCATGGCTGGACGCCGACGATCTCCGGATCGGAATACCGGAGAACGCGCCTTATGAGGCGCCGGTGCCGCGCGCGGGAAGCGTTCGGCTTCCGCACGGCACGCTGACCGTCGAAACGGTCGAACGCGCAGCGATCCCGTGCGGCGGATCCGACGCGTATATCGACGCCGACCGCCTTACGGGAAGCGTTACGGCAAGGAGCCTTCAAAGCGGCGACCGCTTCACACCGCTCGGCATGCGGGGGACGAAGCTTCTGAGCGATTATCTGACCGACAGAAAGGTCCCGCGGTTTCTGCGTACGATGCCGATCCTATGCGATGAACAAGGCGTCGTCTGGGTCGCTGGATACACGGTGGATGAACGAATGCGCGTACGCGCGGATTCAAAGCATATTCTGCACTATCATTATGAGGAGGATTGACTATGTGGGGCAAAGCTTTCATGGCTCAGGACATTGAAGAGGTTCTTCTTTCCGAGGAACAGATCAAAAAACGCGTACAGGAGCTCGGCGACCAGATCTCCAAGGACTACGAGGGCGAGGAGATCATCGTGGTTTGCGTATTGAAGGGCGCAAGCATCTTCTTCGCAGACCTGATCCGCGCGATCACGGTACACGCCAAGATGGACTTCATGGCGATTTCGAGCTACGGCGACGCGCAGAAGACCAGCGGCATTGTCCGCATCACCAAGGACATGGATTCGAGCATTACGGGCAAGCATGTTCTCATCGCCGAGGATATCATGGACAGCGGCTTGACGCTTTCCTACATGACGCGCCTGCTCTGGGAACGTCAGCCCGCGTCGATCCGCACCTGCTGCTTCCTCGACAAGCCCGAACGCCGGGAATGCGAGATCACGCCGGATTACTGCGGCTTTGTGATCCCGAACAAGTTTGTCGTCGGCTACGGTCTCGACTACAAGCAGAAATACCGCAACCTGCCCTATGTGGGTATCTTAAAGCCCGAGATCTACAGCTGATCTTCGGGAACCGGGGCAAGACCCCTGAACGGAGGACACATTGGAATTCAATCCGAACAACAATCCCAAAAGCAATGAACCGGGAAAGCAGGGGATGACCGGACGCCGCATCATCACGATGGTCGTCTGGGCGGCGATCCTCATGCTTCTGATCTTTATGGTCACCAACGGCTGCTCTTCCAATCAACCGAAGGAGATCAAATTTGCCGAGTTCGCCGATCTGTACAAGCAGAACAAGATCAAGGCGGTTTACGAGGTCATTGACGGCGACACCTATTATGTGATGCTGACCTCCAACGAGCTCGACGCGACGAAGCTTCCGCAGAAGGCGGATCATGTCATGTATCTTGACAACGATCTGTTTGCCAGGTATATGGCGAATCTGGTCGCGGAGCAGAAGGGGATCGATGTCGAAAAGGTCACATCGGCCGATTACGGCTTTGTGATGCAGAGCGCGCTGCAGGAAAGTGTTCCCTGGTGGTACATTGCGATCCAGTTCGCGCCGATCCTGCTGTTCGGCGGCTTCCTGGTATTCATGATCTACCGGCAGCGCGGCGAAGGCAGACAGGTGATGAACTTCTCGAAATCGCGCGCGCATCTCAACGATCCGTCGAAGGATAAGGTCACGTTCAGGGACGTCGCCGGTCTTGTCGAAGAAAAGGAAGAGCTCAAGGAAGTCGTGGACTTTCTGCGCGATCACAAGCGCTTCACCGAAAACGGCGCGCGCATTCCGAAGGGCGTACTGCTCGTCGGACCTCCGGGCACCGGTAAAACGCTGATGGCGAAGGCCGTCGCGGGCGAAGCGGGTGTACCGTTCTTTTCGATCTCCGGTTCGGACTTCGTGGAGATGTTCGTCGGCGTCGGCGCATCGCGCGTACGCGATCTGTTCGAGACGGCAAAGCGCAGCGCTCCCGCGATCGTCTTTATCGACGAGATCGACGCGGTCGGTCGTCAGCGCGGCGCGGGTCTGGGCGGCGGACACGACGAACGCGAGCAGACGCTGAATCAGCTGCTTGTCGAAATGGACGGCTTTGCGACGAACGAAGGCATTATCGTGATGGCGGCGACGAACCGCGCGGATATCCTCGACCCGGCGCTGCTGCGTCCGGGACGGTTCGACCGCAGGATCACCGTCGGATATCCCGACGTCAAGGGCAGGGAGGAGATCCTTCTCGTCCACGCGCGCAACAAGCATTTTGCAAAGGACGTCAGCCTGAAAACGCTGGCAAGACGTACGCCGTACTTCACCGGCGCGGATCTTGAAAACATTCTGAACGAGGCGGCGATCCTCTGCACGCGCGATCACCGCAGAGAGATCACGCAGGCGGACCTTGAAGAGGCGGTCACCCGCGTCCAGATGGGTCCCGAAAAGAAGAGCCGCGTCGTCACCGAAAAGGACAAGGCGATCACGGCGTATCACGAGTGCGGACACGCGATCCTCGCGCACGAGCTCGAAAACTGCGACGATCTGCACGAGGTCTCGATCATTGCCCGCGGCTGGGCAGGCGGCTATACGATGATGCTTCCGAAGGAGGACATCCACTATACGCTGAAATCGCACATGCTCGACGAGATCTGCATGTCGATGGGCGGCAGAGTTGCCGAAAAGATCGTCTTTACCGACGTTTCGACCGGCGCCGTGCAGGACCTCAAACAGGCGACGGCGCATGCGCGCAAGATGGTCGAGGAGTACGGCATGTCCGACGCGGTCGGTCCCGTCTTCCTGGGCGGCGATACCGAGGTCTTCATCGCGAAGGACTGGGGACACGCCAAGAACTATTCCGAAGCGCTTTCCGCCAAGATCGACGCCGAGATCCGCATGATCCTCGAAGGACAGTACGAGCGCGCCGAAAAGATCCTGACCGAGCACCGCGACGGGCTTGAAGCCTGCGCAAAGCTGCTGCTCAAATACGAGCGCGTGACAGGCGAACAGTTCGTAGCCGTATATGAAGGTCAGGATATGGACGAGGTCATGGCAAAGCCCGAGACCGAAGAACAGAACACGGAAGAACCGAAACAGGAACCCGAAGCATAACACCCGATGGAAGAGAACCGCTTTGATCTGCATACGCACAGCTGCGTCTCCGACGGCACCGCAACGCCGACGGAGATCGTTCGCATGGCTGCGCAAAGCAGGATCAAGCTGCTTGCTCTGACGGACCATGACAACATCATGGGCGTGAAGGAAGCGCTCGAAGCTGGGAAGGAATACGGCGTTCCCGTGCTGCCCGCCGTCGAAATGGACAACGAGTGGCGGCACGAGCTGCATATCATCGGGCTTGACGTTGACCCGAACAACCCGACGCTTCTGCGTGCGCTCGAGATCGCGCGTGAACGCCGCGAGCGCCGCAACAAGATCATCTACGGCAAGCTCAAGGAAGCGGGCTACGATATTCAGCCGCTGGTCAACCGTCCGGAATCCGTGACGACCAAGCTGCATATCGCGCACGGTCTCATCAAGGGCGGCTACGCAAACGACGTCCGCGACGCGTTTGCGAAATACCTGCGCCCCGGCATGCCGGGCTATTATACCGAACCGCGCTTTACGCCGCAGCAGGTGATCGACATCATCCATATCGCGGACGGGCTTCCGATCCTGGCGCATCCGTGCCACATTCGCGACAATCCGCACGGACTGATCCGCGAGCTCTGTGATCTCGGACTGATGGGGCTTGAAGCCTATTATCCGACGTCCACGCCGCGGCAGACGGAAATGTACGTTTCGATCGCGCGGCAGTATCGGCTGATGGTCACCTGCGGCAGCGATTTCCACGGCGACAACCGCCCCGGCGTGCCGGTCGGCTGCGCGTGGCGACCTGTTCCCGTGCTTGAGCAGACCTATGAAACACTGACCCGAAGGATGAATACGTAAAACGTCCCGGTATTGCACCGGAGTTTTTTGAAGCGGTAAACAAGAGGACAGCCGCGCGGAATAAAAACATATTGAAAACGGAGACATAAAGGCATATGGAGTTAAAGAAAATGGTCTTTTTGATTATTTTTGTATGCATCTGCAATGTCGTCACTGCGATATGGATTCTCGTTTCATGGATTCGTCACAGTAAAAGCCTGCCGCGGGCGTTTGTCCGGCATATGTCCTTGCGGTATGTACGCTTTTATCTGGTCTTTGCAATGATGATGAACCGGTTTATCCGTTTTCACATATGGATGATTTCGAACAAGTATACGCCGATTCCGTATTGGCCGTTAACCCTGGCTGAAAAAGTGATCCTCCTCGTTTATCTGGCGACATTGTTGTCCAACCTTGTGCTGTATTTTATTGACAAGCGCAAAGGTACGAATGATCAGGAGGATATCACGTACAGACCCTTTAGTCTGATAACGTTATACTATCCATGGATGATACCGGGTCTGAAAGTTGCAAAAAGTCAAAGCATGACCATTATTTTGGCATGTTTGTCCGGTATGATTTGGTTTATGGGATTCGCCAATATTCTGGTTACGGCATTGTTCTCACTCAAGAATGTGAGATAAAATCAGCGCGGCAATGAAACTGCCCTAACGACAGCGCCGCAGAAACAGCCGATCGGCTGCACGTGGCGACCCGTTCACGTTCCGGATGATACGTTCGGCACGAACACGGGGCGGATGAATACCTGAAAACAAACGGTTCCGTACTGCTTTCTTTCTGTAGGAAGCAGTTTTTTTCGTTCGGGGCTTGCAAAGAGGCGGGGAATCGGCTATAATATCTACGTTATAGACATGAACGGAGGGGTATATGAACGATCGTATCATGCGGCTTCGTGCCGAAATGGAACGTGCGGAACTGGACGCGGTACTTCTGAAATCCGTGACTGCGATCCGCTATTTTTCCGGCTTCACCAGTGAGGACGCAAGCGTCCTGATCACCAAAAACCGTGCAGCGCTTTTGACCGACTTCCGCTACACCATTCAGGCAAAGGCGCAGTCCGGCGACTGCTGCGAGATCTTCGAGGTCGCAGGCGCGGCGCACAACGAAAAGCTCAAGGAGATCATTGCTTCCGAAAACGTCAGGCGCATGGGCTTTGAAGAGGATTATGTAAGCTATGCGGGCTATGAAGCGTTCTCGAAGTTCGGCGCAGAGATGGTGCCGTTTGCAAAAGAGCTTTCGCTTCTGCGCATCGTCAAGACCGCCGACGAGATCGAGAATCTTCAGAAGGCGCAGTCCATGGCGGACGAGGCATTTAAGGAGCTTCTGAAGGTCGTCAAGCCCGGCATGACCGAACGCCGCGTTGCCGCAGAGCTCGAATACATCTGCGCGAAGCTCGGCAGCGAGGGTCCGTCGTTTGAAACGATCATCGGCTCCGGTCCGAACGGCGCGATGTGCCACGCGGTACCGGGTGAGAGAAAACTGCAGGAAGGCGATCTGGTCGTCGTCGATTTCGGCTGTCTCTATAACGGCTATCATTCCGACATGACGCGCACCTTTGCGGTGGGCAAGGTCGATCCGTTCGCGGAGGAGATCTACAACATCGTGCTTGAGGCGCAGACCCGCGCGCTCGACGCGCTGAAACCGGGTATCACCGGCAAGGAGCTCGACGCGATCGCGCGTGATTACATCACCGAAAAGGGCTACGGCGAATGCTTCGGGCATTCCCTGGGTCACGGCTTCGGACTTTTGATCCACGAGGAGCCGCGGGCGTCGGTCACCGGCGACACGGTCTTTACCGAGGGCATGACGATCACGGTCGAGCCCGGCATCTACATCGAAGACAAATTCGGCGTCCGTATCGAGGACTGCTGTGTGGTCACCAAGGACGGCAAGCTGAACTTTGCGCATGCAACCAAAGAGCTGCAGCATATTTAACAAAACAACGAATCAAATTGGGAGGACATACTTATGATCATGGCAGGCGATTTCCGCAAGGGCGTAACGGTTGAGATCGACGGCGTTGTTTGGTCGATTTCCGACTTTCAGCATGTAAAACCGGGCAAGGGCGCGGCATTTGTGCGCACCAGGCTCAAGAACGTGATGACCGGCGCGGTGCTGGAGCGCACCTTCAGCCCGACGGACAAGTACCCGCTGGCACACATCGAAACCAAGGACATGGAATACCTGTATTCCGACGGCGAGCTTTACTACTTCATGGACATCGAGACCTACGAGCAGATCCCGCTGAACTTCGAGCAGGTCGAGGACGCGATCGACTTCATCAAGGAGAACGATCAGGTCA
>JAEESS010000032.1 GCA_016286445.1 Bacillota bacterium | reverse complement strand
GTATTTCCCGGAGTATCCGACGTTCATCAAGGCGATCGGCGGCAAGATCGTCGTCGTGCCCGCCAACACGGCCGACTTCGACCTGCACGTGGAGGAGATCGAGCCGTATTTTTCGGAGCACACGCAGGCGATCCTCGTGAACTCGCCGAACAATCCCTCCGGCGTCGTCTACACGAAGGAAGCGCTCGAAGCGCTCGCCGCGCTGCTGCGGAAAATGAGCGTAAAATTCGGTCATCCGATCTACCTGATCGCCGACGAGCCGTACCGCGAGCTGGTCTTCGACGGACGCGAAGCGCCGTTCATCCCGAACATCTATGAGAACACGGTCGTCTGCTATTCGTGGTCGAAGTCGCTGAGCCTGCCCGGCGAGCGTATCGGCTACGTCTTCGTGCCGGACCGCTGCGCGGACAGCGTCGATCTGTTCCACGCGGTCGCGGGCTCCGCACGCGCGCTCGGTCACATCTGCGCGCCGACGACCTCGCAGTACGTCGTCGAACGCTGCTGCGGCGTGATGCCGGACATCGCGGCGTACGACGAGAACCGCAAAACGCTCTATCAGGGTCTGACCGAAATGGGCTACACCTGCGTTTATCCGCACGGCGCGTTCTATATGCTTTTGAAGGCGCCGTTCGGCACCGCGCTCGAGTTCTCCGAGCGGGCGAAGGACTTCAACATCCTCGTGCCGCCGTGCGAACCGTTCGGCTGCTCCGGGTTTCTCAGGCTGTCCACCTGCGTCAGCCACGACATGATCCTGCGTTCGCTGCCCGCCTTCAAGGCGCTGATCGAAGCGGGTCTGTAAACGAATCAAAAAAAGGACTTCCGCAGGGAAGTCCTTTTTTGTTTGCTCCGTTATTTGCCGGAAACGACCAGCTTGCCGATCAGAAGACTCGGACAGCCGATCCTTCCGCTCATCGGCGGACCGAACCGGAGATCGCTTCCGACCGCTTCGATGCCCTGCATCAGGGCGAGGAAGTTGCCCGCGACCGTGATCTGGTCGACCGAGCGCACGATCTCGCCGTTTTCCACGAGCTGCCCCTTCGCGATCAGCGAGAAGTCGCCGCTGATCGGGTTCAGACCCGCGTGCAGACCGCTCAGCTCCGTAATGATCAGCCCGTTGCCGAGCGCCGTTCTGAGTTCGTCGAAGCTCTTTTCGCCCTTGCCGATATAGAAGTTGCTCGGCGCGGTGGTAACGGCGCCCGCGGGACCCATGCGGCCCGCGTTGGACGTGGACGCCACGCCGTCCTTCCGTGCGGATTTCAGGTTATAGAGGTAGCTCTTCAGCACGCCCTTCTCCACGACGCTCGTCAGGACCGACGGAACGCCCTCCGCGTCGAACGCGCGCGGATTGTCCGCCTCGAACGGGTCGTCGAGGATCGTGATCGCCGGGGAAGCGATCGGCTCGCCGAGCTTGTCCTTGAGAAGCGACAGACCCTTCTGCACGCGCTCGGCAAAGAACATGGACGAGAACGCGGAAAGCAGATCGCCCGCCGCGTCGTTTCTGAGCAGGATCCGGTATTCGCCGGAATCGACGGGGGACGCGTTGAACTGCATCAGCGCGTTTTCGACGCTTTCTTTGATCACGGAACGGTAATCCGTCATCTCCGGTCCGAACTTGAACGAGAATGCGGACTGTTCCTCTTCGCCCTGCTTGAGGATCGGTTCGAGCACGGCGTAGGAATACCGTTCCGTACGGTCTGCCTTGAGCCCGAGCGTGTTGCTGATGTGCGTTTCGGCAACGCCGGTGTCGACTGAGCAGTAGCCCATGCGGTTCACGCGCGCGTCATAGGCGAGCGCATCACGTTCCATGCGCAGCGCGAGGTCGATCTTTTCCTCCTCGGAAAGATCAACGACGGGGTTCGGCTTTACTGTGATCTCCGGGTATTCGCATGCGCCCTGCATCGGGTTCGCGTCCGTGTTTTCGATCGCCTTTGCGTTATCGATCGCGTGCGCGACGAGGGTTTCCGGGTCCTCAAAGACCTCGGTATAGGCATACCCGGTCTTGCCCGCGTAGAGCACGCGCAGGTTGAGTCCCTTATCGCGCTCGACCGCGTACTTGATGATCTCCGTGTTCAGCACGTTGACGGAGAAGCCGTCGGACGAGGTGGCATAGACCTCCGCATTTTCGCAGCCCTTTTCAAGCGCAAGCGCAAAGCACGCGTCCTTAAACTGTTCAAAAGTCATCATAATGCACCTCCTTTGCCGCCGACGACGATCTCGCTTACGCGAATGCGCGGCTGACCGACGTTCGTGGGAATGCTGCCGGACAGCGAACCGCACATGCCCGGCGCCATCCACATGTTCTTTCCGATGCGGTCGATCTTCATCAGCACCTCGGCGCCCTTGCCGATCAGCGTTGCGCCGCGGACGGGGCAGAGGATCTTGCCGTCCTTGACCCAGTAGCCTTCGCTGACCGCAAAGTTGAACTCGCCGGTCAGCGGGTTCACGGAACCGCCGCCCATCTTCGCGGCAAAGAGCCCGTCGCCCATCGTGCGGAGCATTTCCTCCTCGTCGTCCTTGCCGGGGGCGAAGAACGTGTTCGTCATGCGCGAGGTGGGGGCGAAGGTATAGTCCTGCCGTCTGCCGCTGCCGGTGACCGGATGGTTCATGAGCCGCGAGCCGAGGATATCGACAAGGTACGTTTTCAGAATGCCGTTTTCGATCAAACGGTTGCACTGTGCGGGATTGCCCTCGTCGTCGTAGTGCATCGATCCCCATTCGCCGGGCAGCGTGCCGTCGTCGACCGCATTCACGATCGGGCTTGCGATTTGCTGACCGAGCTTATTGCAGAACACGGAATTGCCGCGTCCGACGCTCGTCGCTTCCAGTCCGTGTACGCAGGCTTCGTGCAGGATGACGCCGCCGAAGCCGCCGTCGATCACGACCGGGACTTTGCCCGCGGGGCATTCCGGCGCGTGCAGCATGGTAACGGCGGTCTTTGCCGCCTCTTTGCCTACGTCCTCGATGTTGACCTTTTCCCCGTACATCTCAAAGCCCATGCCGTAACCGGGCGAGCAGACGCCGGTCTGCGCTTCTCCGTTTGCCATTGCGACCGCCTGGATTGCCGTGCGGATGCGCGGACGCCGGTCTTCGGCATGCACGCCCTCGCTGTTGAAGACCCAGGTGCGGTGGTCGCAGTCCATGTAATTCGCGACGACCTGCGTGATCTCGTCCGAGTGCGCCTTCGCCGCGTTCGTTCCCTGCCGAAGCAGTGCAATGCGCTTGGCGTTGTCGATCTCGGAGAACGGGATCTTTGCCCACGAGGTCCCGACGCGGTCGACGCAGATCTTCTTTGCCTCGAGCTCCTTTGCACCCTTCAGCGCGGAAGCCGCCGCTCTTGCACAGGCGATCAGCGCCGCTTCGCTCGTGTCGGCGGAATACGCGTAAGCGCTGCGCGTTCCTTTCAGCACGCGCACGCCCGCGCCGACCTTGCGCTGGTAGTTTGCGTTTTCGACCTTGTTGTCGATCATGGTCATGGTGTTCGTTTCGGTGTCCATCAGGTACAGTTCCGAAAAGTCGCCGCCGGTTCTCAATGCTTCGTCCAGAACGGCGTTTACAATACTGCTTTTGATCAAGTCACGCACCTCCTGTTTTGTCGTTGATCCCATTATAGCATACGAACGCGCCGCTGCAACAGGTTTTTTCGTAGATCCGCCGTGCCTTTGGACGCCGCGCTCCGATGGGAGACGATACACGATCAATTGGATGATGAGAATGACTTCGGACAACCCGAGTGTCCGAATGGACGGACGTCAGGATGCCGAAATAGGAT
Organism: Bacillota bacterium; assembly: GCA_016286445.1. GTDB lineage: Bacteria > Bacillota > Clostridia > Christensenellales > CAG-138 > UBA3792. The sequence continues at coordinate 25,591 of JAEESS010000032.1, read as the reverse complement.
CAAAAAGCGCTTCCCGGACGAGGGGAAGCGCTTCGTATATCGGAAAGGACCGTCTGCATAGGGGGGAAGACGGCTTGTTTTTTGTTCAAAAGCTTCGATAGATGGCAAGCAGCAGGGCGTCGGATTCGTTCATGGTCCCGCTCTTCATGTCCGCGTTGATGCGGGCGAACGCCGCGACGGCGTTTCTGAGCTTTTCAAGCGGAAACTTCTGCGCGTTTTTCAGCGCGATCTCCGCCGCCTTCGGGTTGCCGCCCATCGCCTTGATGATCTCCGGACGCGGACGCTTCTCTTCGAGCAGCTCCTTTGCGATCAGCATCTGCTTAAGCCGTCCTTCGAGAAATGTCGCAACGCGCAGCGGATTCTCCTGCCCGTTTTTCATCGCCTCGGTCAGCATGCGCATGGCGGTTTTTTTGTTGCCCGCAAGCAGCGCGTTCAGCATCGGAAAGACCTCGTATTCAACCGAGGGCGTGACAACGGTTTTCAGCACCGCCGCCGTGACCGTGCCGCCGTCGCCGACGTAATCGCAGAGCTTGCCGATCTCGTTGTTCAGCCGGTACGCGTCGGTGCCGACCATGTCCACGAGCTGAAACGCCTCCGGACGGTCGAGGCGCACGCCGCGCTTCGCGCAAAGCCGCATGCACATCTCCCGCGCGCGGTCCTCCGAAAACGGCTCGAACGACACGGCGCGGTTCTTTTCCCGGAACAGCCGAACGAGATCGGTCTCCTTCGCGGCTTCCCGCCGCACGAACAGGATCACGGAATCGGTCGAAGCAAACAATGCGTCGAGCGCGCCGCGCTTTTTCAGCTCTTCAAAGATCGCGGCGTCGTCAAAGTCGGTAAAGACCGTGACACACAGCGTGTCGAACACCGGCACGGCATGCGCGGCGTCAAGCACGGCGTTCACGTCCGGCGCCTTCATCCGCTTGAGGTTCAGATCCGAAAAGCCGGGATCCAAAGCCGAAACGATGCGGTCGACCGCCTGCTGCTTGGTCAGCTCCTCCGCGCCTTCAAAGAGGTATGCCCCGGACAGCGTCCGGGCGTTTGTACGTTCAAAAAGCTCTCTCTCGGTCATGGCTGTATTGTATCACAGATCGCGGCGAATGACAATCCAGTCATGCGTCTTTGCCGCAATTCATGTCCTTCGGACAATTCATGACGGCTCTGCCGTCAATTTATGTACGCAGCACAATTCACGGCGAAGCCAATGCACGCGCCGCAGCGCAATTCATCCGCGAAAGCTGCGCTTTCTGCGTATCCACCTCATCCGCCTGACGGCACCTTCCCCTCAAGGGGAAGGCTTTTGACTGTGCGCATCCATTTGTAGGGGAGATGGCGACGCGCGATCTACCGCCGGAATGAAGCGAAGCGAAATGGAGCTTATAGAAACGCGCGACGGCACCGCTGAAACGAAGCGAAGCGTAGTGTAAAGTCCTCCCGGACGCCCCGCATGCTTCGCAGGAACAATTCATGCGGCAAACCGCACGAAAAAACGAAAAAAGCCCTTGCATTCTCGAAAGAGTTGTGATATAGTACGAAAGCTAACGGTCCTTCTTGCCTTCAAGAGAAGGCCACAAGTCCACAAGGAGGTGAAAAACATGAATCAGTACGAAGTTTTGTACGTGATCACGCCCGAGCTTGATGAAGAAGCGGATAAGGTCGTCATGGATAAGTTTGCCGACATTATCACCGCAAACGGCGGCGAGATCGAGAAGACCGAGGTTTGGGGCAAGCGTCGCCTGGCATACCCGATCGACTACAAGACCGAGGGCTATTATGTTCTGGTCGTTTTCAACGCGAATCCGGAACTGCCCCGTGAGCTGGAGCGCAACATGCGCAACGATGAACGGCTCATGCGCTTTATGGTCACTCGCAAGGAAGCATAACAACCAAAGTAACAGCACGAAAGAACGGAGGAACATGAAAGCATGAACAAAATTACTTTGATCGGCAACCTGACCCGCGACCCCGAGGTGCGCAGCACGCCCAGCGGCGTGACCGTCTGCACCTTCACCATCGCCGTCAACCGGCGCTTCGCAAATCAGAGCGGCGAAAGACAAACGGACTTTTTCCGCATCAATGCCTGGCGGCAGCTGGGCGACACCTGCGCGCGTTACCTTCAGAAGGGACGCAAGGTCGCTGTCATCGGCGAGCTGCAGGCGCGTACCTACGAAGCAACGGACGGCACGACCCGTATGTCGCTTGACGTTTCGGCAGACGAAGTCGAGTTCCTGACGCCGAAGGCGGCGGACGATTCCGGCAGCGGTTATTCCGCGCCGCGTCCCCAGGCGCCCGCGCAGGATCTCGCCGGATTTACCGACATCAATTCCGACGATTTACCGTTTTAATTCATCAAATTCAGGAGGCATCACATGGAAGATCGTAAACTGCGTCCCCGTCGTCCGAGAAGCAGACGCAAAGTTTGCCGTTTCTGCGTTGAGAAGGCCACATCCATCGATTATAAGGACATCAAAAAGCTGCAGGGCTTCATTTCCGAGAGCGGAAAGATCATGCCCCGCCGCATGTCCGGCGTGTGCGCCGAGCATCAGCGCGATCTCGCGGTCGCGATCAAGCGCGCGCGGATCATGGCTCTTCTGCCCTACTGCGCAGAGTAATTAACCAACAGTCACATCAAGACCGCTTAGCACGGGACCCTTCGGGGTCTCGTTTTTTGTACAAAAAACAGCTCCGATCGCTCGGAGCCGTTTTCGGTCGTTTGATTATTCCGCTTTCGGTGCGCCGACGGGGCAAACCTCTGCGCAGTTGCCGCACTCGATGCAGACGTCGGGGTTGATCTCGTACTTGCCGTCGCCCTCTGCGATTGCCTCTACCGGGCACTCTGCCGCGCATGCGCCGCAGGAGATGCATTCATCCGTAATTTTGTATGCCATTGTTTGTACCTCCTCATTAAGATTTCACCCTCATTATAACAAATGTTTTTGATTTTGCAACCGTTTTTTGAAACCTTTTTTTATGAACGGTTCCGCACGATTTCTGTAACAATTCTACGACCTTTGTCCGCTGCCTTTCTTTCGACATCCGCCGCGGCATATACTGGCGGTCGGAAAGGAGGCGCACATGCCGTATTCGTTTCAACAGGGACTTTTGAATATGCCCGCAAAGGTGGATCCGGACCGAAAGCTTCTGCTTTTGCCGACGGAGGAGATCAGAACCGCAAAGGACCGGCTCCGCAAAAGCATGGACCGCGCAGCGCTGACCGAGCTCATGATCAGCATTGCGCAGGTCGGGCTCATCGAACCGCTCGTTGTGCGGAAGCTCCCGGAGGGCTATGAGCTGATCGCGGGGGAACGGCGCCTGAAGGCGTGCCGGCTTCTGGGACACCGGGAGATCCCGTGCATCGTCGTACAGGCGGGAGAGGAGCGCTGCGCGATCCTGGCGCTGTCCGAAAACCTGCACCGCCGCCCGCTGTACTTTCTGGAGGAGGCGGAGCGGCTCAGAAAACTGCTGGATGCGAGCGCGTATTCGGAGGAACAGCTTTCGACCGTGCTCGGCAAGAACGATCCGTACCTCGCGTCGCGCCTGCGGCTTCTGAAGCTTCCCGAGGAGACCCGCGCAAGACTGAAAACGGGCGGGCTTTCGGAGCGCCACGCCAAAGCGCTTTTGAGGATCTCCGACGCCGAACGTCAGCAGCAGGCGCTGGACCTCATCGAACAGCGCAAGATGAACGGACCCGCCGCGGAACGGCTCGTCGATTCACTGACCGACGCACGCGGCGCGGCGCCGATGCGGATCCTGCGCTTTTCGCGGGATTGCCGGTTGTTTGTCAACAGTGTCAAGGACTGCATCGGACAGCTTGAAGGCACGGGCGTGACCGCAGAGCTTTCCGAGACCCGCCGCGACGACGGCGTGGATCTTCTGATCCGCGTGAGGACGTAATCAAAAACCCGGCGTAAAAGAGCCGGGTTTTATCGGATTCATTTCATCCGGAAGACATGCGCGTCGTCGTTCAGCACCTCGCTTGCGGGGAGGTAGAGCCGCGTCGCGTTTTCGGCGAGGCGGAAGTGGTAGAGGATGAACAGCACGCCATCGTAGCCCTTCGGCACCTGCACGCCTTCCTCCCAGGAAAAACGCAGCTCACGGTCGTACCAGTCGTTTTCAAGCGTCTTGCCGGTCTTTTGCCGGCACTGCACGCGCATGCCGTACCAATCGGCGGCAAACGTGCGCATGCCGTCCTCGTCCTCGCTGTGCGAGATCGAATTGTCAAGGATGTAATAGTCGCCGAAGGTATACGCGCTCTGCACGCCGTTTTGCTGCGCGTCCTCGCCGCCGAACACGAGCCGGACGGTCACGATGCGCCACTCATAGCCCTCGCGGGCGGGGAAGATCTCGTCGCCGTCGATCACGCGGTAATCCGTGATCTCGGCAGTGCCGGTGACGTCGACGCCGTAATCCTCGAAGGACGCGGTCGTGTACGGCACGGGCTCGCCGATCTGCATTTCGTTGAGCGTACGGTCCGCAAGCGCGGGAACGAGCGGTTCGCCTTCGACAAAGCCGCAGCGCGAGCAGGTCGCGGGCGTCTGGAAGGTCGGTTCGGACAGGAGATGCCCGAGCGGTTCGCCTCGCGTGAGCGCACAGCGGGCGCAGGTCTCCGGCTCGGTGCAGGTCGCGGGAAGCCAGACGTGGCCGAGCGGGTCGGCATGGTGTTCGCCGCAACGGACGCACACCGAGGGTTCGGTGCAGGTTGCCTCGCTGTACGCGTGTCCGAGCGGTTCGCCGCGCGTTTCATGGCAGCGCGTGCAGATCTCGGGTTCGGTGCAGGTCGCGGGCAGATACATATGATTGCCGAAGAAGCAGGTCGAACGGATCAGAAAGATCAGCACGCCGATCGCCGCCGCGCCGATCACGACGCCTGTCCACAACAGAAATCGCTTCATAAAAAACTCCCTTCATCCCGCAATGCCTGTTTAGTGTATCATACGCAGCCCTGGAATGCAAGTATGCATTGCAGGAAGCGCTTCACCGTGATTCGTCCGAAAAACAAAAAAATCCCCCGTGGGGTCAAACGGACCGCAGGGGCGACGGCACAGCGAACGATCCGAAGGAACGCAGGCGGTACTGAAAAAAAACGGTCTGTTGAAAGGATTTCAACAGACCGAATAACTCAGGTCGTATGGAACAGCACGATCGCAAAGTACGCGACCGGCATGGCGAAGCAAAAGCTGTCGATGCGGTCGATGATGCCGCCGTGTCCCGGCAGCAGATCGGAAAAGTCCTTGATGTGCGCCTGCCGCTTGATCATGGATGCGACGAGGTCCCCGAGCTGCCCCGCGATCGTGCAGAAGAACGACGTGACGAGGTACACCTGCCACGGGATCGGCGCAAAGTCCTTCAGGATCACCCAGGCGAGCATGCCGAGCGCGGTGCCGAGCACGGTGCCGGCGATCGAGCCCTCGACCGTTTTATGCGGGCTGACCGACGGGCAGAGCTTGTGCCTGCCGAACGCGCGGCCCAAAAAGTATGCGAACATATCGCAGCCGGCGGCGGCGAACAGCGTGATGAGAAGGACGGGGTACATGAGCGTTTCGTCCTGCACGGACAGGTATGCGTAGCCGAGCAGAAACAGCGTCGGATACAGGCAGATGATGCAGGAGCCCAGAACGTCGCGCATGGAGATCCTTTGGAACAGCGCGGCAAGAAGCGCCAGCATCACGACAATGCTGCCCGCGGTGATATAGAATGCGGTCTCGTCCTTGAAATAAAAGAGCAGACACATCGCAAGCGCGAGTATCCGCGCGATCCACGGATGCGTCTGAAACCCCATGCGGTTCAGCGCGTCGGACATTTCGCGCGCGGCAAACCAGATCACGGCATAGAAGAAGCAGAGCCGCGTTTCGGGTCCAAGCAAAACGCTCACGACCAAAAACCCGAACAGCGCAAGCCCGGTCAGCACGCGCACCGCCGTTCCGCCTTTTTTCATGCCGCTCCCTCCTTTGCCGAATTTTTTATCAGTATACCACGGACCGATCCGTTTGTCAGCCCTTTTCTTTGTCCGTACCGTCCTTTTTTTCACAGGAACATGCGCCGCCGCACGCGGAGCAGTCTCCGCAGCAGGATGCGCCGCGCCTTTTGCGGCGTACCGCAAAGAACGCCGCGGCTGCGACGGCAAGCAGAACGACCGCAAGAATGATTCGATCGATGGATCTCACAGCCGGAACCCTCCGCCGATGAAGTGGACGAGAAACGCCGTCACCCAGGCGATCGCGCACTGGAACAGCACGACGAGCGCCGCCCAGCCCCTGCCGAGCTCACGCCGGATCGAAGCGATCGCCGCCACGCACGGCGTGTACAGAAGGCAGAACGTTAATAACGACAGCGCCGCAAGCGGGCTCAGGATGCTTTCGAGCGCCGTCCCCGAGCCGAACAGCACGTTGATCGTGGAGACCACGCTCTCCTTTGCCATAAAGCCCGCAAAGAGCGCGGTGGACATGCGCCAGTCGCCGAAGCCCAGGGGCTTGAAGATCGGCGCGACAAAGCCTGCGACGACGGCAAGGATCGAATCGTGCTGATTCGTGACGATGTTCAGCCTGAAATCGAAGGTCTCCAGGAACCAGACCACGACGGTCGCAATCAGAATGATCGTAAACGCGCGGGAAAGGAAGTCTTTCGCCTTGTCCCACAAAAGCCGGAGCACGTTCTTTGCGCCGGGCAGACGGTAGTTCGGCAGCTCCATTACGAACGGCACCGCTTCGCCGCGGAACAGCGTGCCCTTTGAAACGAGCGCAAAGAGAATGCCGATGAGGATGCCGAAGACGTACATCCCGACCATCACGAGCGCGGCGCAGCGGGGGAAGAACCGGTCGGCGAAGAACGCGTAGATCGGCAGCTTTGCCGAACAGCTCATAAACGGCGTCAATAAAATCGTAAGCTTGCGGTCGCGGGCGGAGGGAAGCGTGCGGCTTGCCATCACGCCCGGCACGGTGCAGCCGAAGCCGATCAGCATCGGCACGATGCTTCTGCCGGAAAGCCCGATCTTTCGCAAAAGCTTATCCATGACGAACGCAACGCGCGCCATATAGCCGGAATCCTCCAAGAGCGAGAGGAAGAAGAACAGCACGATGATGATCGGCAGAAAGCTCAGAACGCTGCCGACGCCCGCAAAGACGCCATTGATGATCAGCGAATGCAGCACCGGGCTGACGTTCCACGCGGAAAGCGCGGAATCGACGAGAGCTGTCAGCGCGTCGATGCCCATGGCGAGCAGTTTCTGCAGTCCCGCGCCGATCACATGGAAGGTCAGAAAGAACACGAGTCCCAAGATCGCAAGAAACACCGGGATCGCGGTCCATTTGCCGGTCAGCACCTTGTCGATGCGGCTGCTCCGCTTATGCTCCTTGCTTTCGTGCGGATGGACGACCGCCTGATCGCAGAGCTTTTTGATGAACGAGAACCGCATATCCGCGATGGCGGCGGCGCGGTCCAGCCCGCGTTCCTCCTCCATCTGACAGATGATGTGTTCGACCATGTCGCGCTCGTTTTCGGTAAGCTTCAGCGCCTCGGTCACGAACGGGTCGCCTTCGATGAGCTTGCTTGCCGCAAAGCGCAGGGGGATGCCCGCGGCGTTCGCGTGATCCTCGATGAGGTGCATGATGCCGTGCAGGCACCGGTGCACCGCGCCGCCGTTTGCGTCCTTTTCGCAGAAATCGGTGCGCGTCGGCTTTTCCTGATACTGCGCAACGTGCAAGGCGTGCGCGACGAGCTCGTCAACGCCCTCATTCTTTGCCGCGGAGATCGGAACGACCGGAATGCCGAGGAGCGATTCCATGTCGTTGATGCGGATCGCGCCGCCGTTGCCGCGGACCTCGTCCATCATATTCAGCGCAAGCACGATCGGCACGTCCAGCTCCATCAGCTGCATCGTGAGGTACAGGTTGCGTTCGATGTTGGTCGCGTCGACGATATTGATGATGCCGGTCGGCTTTTCGTTGAGAATAAACTGACGGGAAACACGTTCCTCGTCGGAGTACGGGGACAGGGAATAGATGCCCGGAAGATCGGTGATCTCCGTGTTCGGATGGTTGCGGATCGCGCCGTCCTTGCGGTCGACGGTCACGCCCGGGAAGTTGCCGACATGCTGGTTCGAGCCGGTGAGCTGATTGAACAGCGTCGTTTTGCCGCAGTTCTGATTTCCGGCGAGCGCGAAGGTCAGCTTCGTACCCTTTTTCAACGGCGTTTCGGTCTCCTTGATGTGGAACCGACCCGTTTCGCCGAGACCCGGATGCTCGCGCATGCGGCGGACTTGCGCCTTCGGCGGCTCTTCCGCGGCGTCGGCGGGACGGACTTCGATCTTTTCGGCGTCGGCAACGCGCAGCGTCAGTTCGTAGCCGTGGATCAGAAACTCCATCGGATCTCCCATCGGCGCAAGCTTTACAAGCGTCATCTGAACGCCGGGGATGACCCCCATATCCAAAAAATGCTGGCGAAGCGCGCCTTCGCCGCCGACGGTCTCCACGACCGCCGATGCTCCCGGTTTCAATTCCCGCAGCGTCATACCGTTCCCCTCCGTCGATCCCGTTTGGGACCGGGGCAATTATACCGCAGAACGCACGCGGATGCAAGGGTTTATCCTGTCGAACCCAAAAAACGCATTCCGACGCGTGCGCCTGCGGCGCCGTGATGTTTGCCTGCGGCAAGTGATATATTGCTTCGCAATGTGATATCCGCTTCGCGGGTGATATATGCCCTGCGGGCACGTTCAGGAGGATTCTCCTGCCGGAGAATCTCGGATCAAACGGGGCGCCGGGGACGCCGCCCCCTATGGAGACAGATAACCCCGTAGGGGCGGATCGCATCCGCTCGCCCGCCGAAATAAAGAAACGGACGGTCGATGACCGTCCTCGTAAGTTCAATTCCCCGCGGTCGTGCCCGCACTCGGGGAAGCCATCGGCTCGGTCGGCATGACCGGCGCGGCGGTTTCCGTGGGCATCGCGCTCATCGTCGGCTGCGTCGTCGGCGCAGCGGTCGCCTTTGCTGTCGGGACGGCGCTCGGCGCCTTGGTGGGCGTCGATACGTTTCCGCGCATCGAGCAGGTACAGCCGACCAGCGCAAGCAGCAGCGCAAGCACCGGGATCAAAAAGAATCGTTTCATCATGCGCATCTCCTTTCGGTTCTTTTCCGTTAGATTGCCCGCCGAGCGCCGTGCTATACCTTGCGGACGGAGGAAAAATATGCTATACTGCGCGCATGAGAGCAAGTATCGCATTTGTCAAAACCGCATTGGAGGAGCTTCACGCAAGCCCGAACCGCGCCTTGGGGCAGAATTTTTGCATCGACGGCGCGCGGCTTTTGTCCTGCGTCAAACAAATGACGCTCGAACAAACCGTGATCGAAATCGGTCCCGGGCTCGGAGGTCTGACCGAACTGCTTCTTCAAAGGGGCGTTTCCGTCACCGCGGTCGAAAAGGACGCGGCGATGGCGGATTATCTTGCAAAAACACTGCCGCATCCGAAGCTTTCGATCGTCACGGGCGACGCGCAAAAATACCGCTATCGGGACGTGCCCGCGCCGTTTTCGGCCGTCGGAAACCTGCCGTACTACATCACGACGCCGCTGTGCACCGCGATTTTGAAGGCGCTGCCCGCGTCGTTTTACTGCATGGTGCAGAAGGAGGCGGCGGACCGCTTCTTTGCCGCGCCGAAGGATGCGAACTACGGACCGCTTTCGATCCTTGTACAGCTGTATTACGACGCAAAAACGCTCGACGCGTTCCCGCCGGACTGCTTCTGGCCGAGTCCGGAGGTGCAGTCGGTGTTCGTCGGCATGACGAAAAAGGCGGACGCGCCGAATGCCGATCCGAACGCGTTTTTCGCGTTCTGCACACAGCTTTTGTCCATGCGCCGCAAAACGATCAAAAACAATCTCAAAGTGTACCAGAACGCCGCGCAGGCGCTTTCTTCGCTCGGCGTCGCGCCGGAAACACGCGCGGAAACGCTTTCGCCCGAGACGTTTCTTTCGCTTTATTCTTTGCTGTAAATCCGAACATCATTCCAAGAAAAAAGTGCGGAGAAATTCACGAAAAAGAGAAAGCAAGCTGATACGCAACGCCCCGAAGCACATTGCCCGGAGCGCTTTTTTGCGGTAAAAATCAGGCGTCGGCGGTCGGATCAAAAGAGTCTGCCGCGGCACAGCGACAAGTGAGAATCCACCGGGCAACGGACGAGTTTAAGCAGCCGAACTGACACGGCAAAACAAAAGCGGTGCATGCAGCAGTGCATGCGCCGCTTTCCGGCTTATGCGGGATTATAAGCTGAAATCGGCGGAATTGTCGCGCCGGTAGGAGCACCAGTTGCCGTTTTCGATCAGCTCCTCACGGGCAAGCAGCAGAAGCAGGTCCCCGGTTTCGCCGCTTTGCTCGATGCGAGACAGGATCGCGGTATAGAACCGCGCCATCTTTTGATGGTCGGCAGCGGCGCGCGAAAGGGACAGGCGTCCGTAGTAGTTCGAGATGAACAGCGTTGCCGCCGAGATGCCGCCGAGCAGAAGCTTGGACAGCATTCGATACAGTTCGGCGTTTTGAATGTGTCCGGAAACGGGCAGCAGATCGCCCCAGACGAGCTCAAAGATCAGTACAAGAAGATACAGCGCGATGCTGACGGACAGGGCAATCCCGACGGTCCGTTCGCTGCCCGCCCGCGCGCGTTCGGACTTTCTGCCTGCGCGGATATGGTAAGCAAGCTGATCCTCGACCCACGGCTTTCGGATGCTGTGCGCGCCATACGGACTGCCGGCGATCGGGACGACCCTGAGCGCGGCGGAGATCCACGCGGCGTCCGTCTGCGCCGACCACGGAAGGATGTCGGACACACAAATCCGGCTTCCGGCGTACCGCAGAAACGACTGCACCCGCAGGCTTTCGGCAAGCGTCCGGTATTCAAGGTAGCGACGGTGACAGGCGATCCGCTTTCCGCGGTGCTGAACGAACCATGCGGCAAACAGCATCAGTCCGCAAACCAGGATCATCCAATGCAGATTGGCTTCGTCATAGAGCAGAAAGGCGGCGGTAATGACCGTGCTGATGACCGCAAGCACGGCAAGGATCCGGCGGTACTGCGTTTGGAAGCGAACGCTCAGCGCGTCCGCCGCCGCATACAGCGCTTCCGCGCGATCCAACGCTTCGTCCGGCTCGCGGTCCTGCGGCAGCAGCGGCGCGGCGCAGGTCGCCGTCTCTTCCGACAGGCGGTTGAACTCGTCGGTGTGCTTCAGGATCCCCGAAAACGCCGCTTGGTCGCCGAGAAAACGAACGGCGCCCGCCTGCCCGTCTTTATCGGTCTCACGCGGCGTAAAGATGTGCAGAACGGCGGGGGAACCGTGCAGCGGAATCCCGTCCTTCGGGTCATAGGCGTTCTCCAGCGCGAACCGCACGGTTTCGGCGGTCCCGCAGGTTTTCCCGGGAAGCGGCTTTCCGTCCCAAAGGGCAAGCAGGAGATGCGCATGCGCGGCAACGTAAATGCCCGCCTGCCGATAGGCGAAATCCCGATCCGGCGACGGCGGCACCTGCTCGATCGCGGGAGCGACGAAGCATTCCTTTGCGGCGCCGCAAAGCGCGCGAAACCGCTGCAGCGCATCCCCGGAGAAATCGCGTTCGTATTCCGACCGTTCCATCGGCAGTACGGCGATAAACGGGATCGAAAGAGATGCCGCGGCTTCGGCGCAAAGCTGATCCGCGCCTTCCGCAAGGCTGTTCAGCAGGATCAGCTCGGTGTGCGGACAGCGCGCCTTCAAGTCGGAGAGCGCGCGAAGAACGGCGCCGTACAGCGCGTCGCGGTCCTCGCTTCGGATATTCCTGTGTCCCGTGACCCCGACGACGATCGGGATCGTTTTCTGCCCCGTCATACGCTCAGTTCAGCTTGTAGATCCGGAGTCCGTCGAACTTGCGGATCAGCTTCAGCATGCTGTTGAACGGCTTCCAATCCTTCCACTGAACCTCCTCGGGCAGCATCAGGTAATGCCGCGCGATCTCCAGCTCGCCGAAATCGCCGTTCATGCAGAGCTTGTGCTGCCGCATCTGTTCGCGCAGCGCGTAGCGGTTCGTTTCGCCGTCCGTTTGAACGGTCTCATACAGATTGCCTGCGGTCCAGCCCATTGCGCGATGCTCCCGGATCCAGCGGGCGTGCTCCATCGGCGCAAACACGGCGGTTTGCTCGTCGGTAAACGCGCGGAGCATCTCGAAATCGACGGGACGGTCCGTATAGAAGCAGCCGATGGCGTTTAGGTATTTCGAGAAGTTCTTGACCTGATTGATGTTGCTGAGCTTGTATTCCAAAGACATCGCGTCGAAGCTGCGTTCGAGCTCTTCGGCGGAGATGGATTCTTCCTGTCCCTCGTACTGATAGCGCCCGTTCAGCGCGACGGCAAAGTCGTACATGTGCAGGAAGCTGCTGCCGGACAGATAGGTGTGTTTGCTTCTGCGGTCCGCGGTGCGCATAAAGGTCGTGATGAACAGCGGATAGCCGGAAAGATCAACGATCTTCTCGATGTCCGTGCGGAAGCGCTGTTCCTTTTCCGCCATATCGCTGTACGCCTTGAGCCGCGGCGGCGCGTCCACACAGCCGCCCTGCTCCCATGCGCGGTACCGCGCCTCATACGCGCCGATCTTTTCCGCCTCCTCCGCGTCGAAGCAGTAGAGCGCGTGGATCATGCCCCTGCCGAAATCGAACTCGGCGTCCATCGGATGCAGCTCGGTGCGGGAATTTCTGCCGTACGCGGTGCGGTCCCAGCACTGCAGCTCGTCGCAGAGCATCAGAAGATATGCGAGCGGGTGCAGCTCCGCCTTCAAAGGCGCCTTGCACTTGTCCTTGGATTTATAGAACGCGATCGCAAACTTAAAGAGGCTGTTGTGCAGCATGATCGCCGACAGCGCGTCCAAATGCGCCTCGGTGAGCGCGTCCGCGCCGCGTTCTTCGATGAACTCCTGATACAGCCGCGTCGCACTGAAATAGGCGTGGTCCATGAAGTACCCGAACTCGTTCGGCGCAGTCGGCTTCCGCTTGATCGTGCCGCAAAGATATTCCTCGGTCACATTGTACGCGGCGCCGAGCCGTTTTTCGATGCCGTACGCCAGAAGCGCTTCCACGGAGTCGAATTTTCTGCCGAACAGCTTTTCAAGGTGCGCGGCGGCGTTCTCGCCGAGATCGGACAGACAGCCGAGATCGTGATAGGCAAGGAACATGCTGCCGGGTCCGCGCTTTCTGCGATCCAGCTCAAAGTACGCAAGCACCTGCTCAAACGGGATCTCGAACGGATACCCGATGTCATGAAACAGCGAGGTCAGTCCCCAGTATTCAAGGAAGAACGCGGCAGCGCGATGCTCCTCCTCGCCGGGAACGAAGCCGTAGAACGTCTGGAACGTCTTTCGATAGGTCTCGTTCGTCTCATAGATCGCAAGCCCGAGCGCAAAGACGTAGACCGAGTGGGAATAGTGGTCGCGGTGCTTCATGAGGAGCGTACTGGCGTTCGATTCAAACTCCGAAAGCAGCTCGATCATCTTGCTGGAGCGCCCGTACTTGCCCATGAACATTTCGAGGAAGCTGTAATACACGGTGTACGCGTCTTCGGCAACGCCGGAGTCGATGAACTTTTCCAGCTCGCGTTCAAGGCAGAGCCGGTCGATGTCCATCTGCATGTTGTACGGGATCTGATTCGCCTGGTAGCTCGTGCCGAGATACCGTCCGGTCTTCGCCTCCTCCCTTGCTTTTTCGGGGGAGAAGCGCAGCCCCTCACAGCGCTCGTGCAAAAACCGGAGCGCCGCGGATTTCAGATCGCTCCCGGCTCTGCCTGCGCCGTACAGCACGGGCTCGAACGGACCGACGTCCGTCTGAAAACGTTCTTTGTTCACTTTTCTCATCTGTTCCAATGCGGTATAAGCCATTCTTTGTTTCCTCCAATCGCAATAGATATGATCAATGTGTTATTCCACAATCAGCTCAAAGCCGTAATTGCCGTCGAGCGAATTTTGCGCCGCGTGCATATCATCCGAGATCGTGACCTTGCGAAGATCCGCAAGCGTCAGCAGCAGCGAAAGATCGCCGATCTTCGCTTCGTCAAGATCCAGCTCTTCAAGATTGCTGAGATTCTGTATGCCCTCTACGGAGTTTACACCGTTATGCCGCAGCTTGAGCATTTTCAGCTCCTGCAGAGTAAAGACGGGGGAGACGTCGCCGAGAGATCCGCAGAATGCAACGGTCAGCTCTTCAAGCGATTCGAGATGCTGGATGCCGTCGAGCGAATGAAGCGGCTGCGCATACAGTTTCAGCTGCGTTAGCCCCGTCAGGTTTTTCAGGACGGACAGATCGGTAAGCCGCGTGCCGGTTTCGACCGGAATGCGCTCGTCCGAATCGTTGCTGCAAAGGTACAGCGTCGCCGTGCCGTCGTTCCATTCCTCCTCAAGGCGGTACTCGTTCTCATCGAACAAATAATCGCCCGCGATGCAGAACGAGCGCACCCGCCCGAGCACGGAGCCCGGCAGCGCATCCAGTTCGTCAAGCGACCGCAGCGTGAATTCGCTGTCGTCCGGATGCCACGATGTATTCGGATACCGGATCTCATAGGTCTCGAAATTGCCCGCTGCGACCAGTTCCTCTGCCTGCTCCCGAAGCTCCGGACGAACGACAAGCTCCTTACCCTTCAGATGCGACAGCGCGCTGACGTCGCGCAGCCCTTCCAGCCCGCTGACGTTAAAGCTGTATGTACCGGCGGGATCCAGCCCCTCGAAGCAGGAAAGGTCGGTCAGCTCCGGGAAGCCCTCCAGATAGTATTCCTCCGAAGTGAATGCGGAAAAATCGGGCAGCGTATTCAAGCCGACCAGGTAGCAGGCTTTCAGGCGCATTCCGTCGAGCGCCGACCAGTCGATCAGGTGCGGGCAGTCTTCCAGATATAAAAACCCGTATGATTGATCCTCGTCTTTTCCGAACCGTTTGACCTTTTCAAGCCCGTCCAGCGATTGCAGAAGCGGACAATTTTCCACGACAAAGTATTCAAAATCCGCATTGTCGCTTAACGTCGTAAGGTCGCGAACGTCGCATTCTTCCAGATCGAGCTCCGTATTGACGTGCGACGCCGTGGAAAGATCGGTGTGAATCGCAGCCCTTACATGCAGAACTTCGATGGGCGTATTCTCCAAATACCGAAGCGCCGGCGCGGGGTCCTTTCCGTTCATGTTCAGATAGATCCAGCCATAGGATTCGATCGCGCCGAAGCCGGAATAATCCGTAACGCCGGAATCCACAAAAATGAAACAGATATTCTCTTTGGTCGGCAGTTCCTTCAAAAAATCCAGATCGGTATTCGACGCGGCAAGGTTGCTGAGATAGTAAAGGTTCGGCAGCTTGCCAAGGGCGGAAAGGTCGCTGACCGTCACGCGCTCCGGATACCCGCGCATGCAGAAAATTTCAAGCGCGGTACAGCCTGCGATCGCGGAGATATCCGCAAGGTCGTTGACGTCCTGCAAATCGATGGATTTCAGATTTTTCAGGTTTTCCACGCCGTCCAGCCGTCTCAGATTCAGGAAGAACAGGGACAGCGATTCAAGCGCGGTACAATCCGAGAGAAATTGCAGATCGTCGATATCGACGCGCTCAAGGAGCAGCTTCGTAAGCGCAGCGCATTGTCCGAGCCCGGAAAGATCGATGGGCAGAAGCGTTTGGTTTTCGTTTCGGATCGTCAGCTCGGAAAGCATCGGCGGATGGAATCCGGAAAGGTCCGCAGTCCCGTTCAGGTTCAGCCGAAGATCGACGGAAGACAGCGCCGGACAGTCGGACAGCGGCGAAAAATCGATCGGGTCGCCGTAATAGCCGAAATGCATTATTCCGACCTTGCGAAGACCTTCGATTTCGGAAACGGAACAGTCGAACAGCTCAACATTGTCCAGCGTTGAAAGACCGGAGAGATCGGGAAGCGTCCCGTCCGTGCAGACGAACGTCAAAAGCTTCAGGTTTGTCATGTACTGCAAAAAGCTGAGATCGTCCCAATGCGCCGTTTCGATCTCGTGCCCGTCCTCCGTGCTGTACCAGTGCGCGCCGGTTTCGTCGGAACCGCGCGTTGCGTAATAATCCGCGCCGATCCGCGCCCATCCGTTCTCCGCGACCCATTCCTCGTCGCCGAAGGAATAGTGCATCTGATCGCCGACAAAAATCAGCTCATGGATCCGCTCAATGTCCTCCGGCGGAATGCCGTCTGGAATGACCGGCGCGGCGGTCGGGGCAGGCGTCGCTTCGGCGTCGACCTCCTCGGCGCCCTTACTGATAAGCACGCGCCACAGCACAATGCCGACGACGGCGAGCAGAACGACCGCCGCCGCGGCGATGATCCATTTGCGCATCCTTGAAGCGATCGCAACAGGCTGTTTCAGCGCGCCGGCGATGCGGTCGACGAGCTCCTCCGCCGTATAGCGTTCGGCGAAGATCGTATTCCTTGCCAGAAGCGCGTTTTCGATCAGCGCGGGCGGGGTCGACCCGTCCAGATTGACCGGGATGACGTCAAGCTTCTGCGCGTCGAGGCGCAGGAACGCGTCGGTGATCGGGGATTCCGCCGTGACATGCTTCGACAGGAAGAACAGAACGGTACCGTTCTTCTTCGGTGTTTGTTTCGGATCAACGGCAAAGCCCTTTTCCTTCAGCGCGTCGAGGATCGGTCGGACGACCGGTTCGTCCTCCGCCGTAAACAGCGGATACAGCGTGCGTTTTGCCATGGAAACTCCTTTCTGTTCGTTCGGCTGCTTGTTTCGGGTCAGTTTTCGATCTCAAGCTCAAAGGGGTATTCCGTTGGATCGCCGAGCGAGGCGATTGCCTGCGGCATGTTGTGCGACACGCACGCCCTGTTCAGATTTTTGAGTGTCAGAAGCGGCGAAACGTCGGTCAGCTCCGGCGTCCACGAAACCTTGATATATTCGAGCTCCGGATGCTGTTCGATGAACTGCCGGAACGTTTCGTTCGTGAAATGGCAGCCGCCCGCATGGATCTCATAGATTTTCGCATTCTTCAATGCGTCCATCCAAAGGGAGCAATCCGTATTGAATACGTTGATCGAGCAGAACGCCGGAAAATGCGACAGCACCGCGAACCGGTCGGCGGTCAGGCTCTCCGGCAAATTGTCGATTGAGAGGTTAAAGCCGCGATGTTCTGTACCGGCATAGGATGTGTCGATGCCGGCTAACGGCGAAAGATCGGTAATCTGCGTGTTTGCAATGGAGAGATCCACCAGCCGCGGCAGCTTTTCAACGCCTGCGACGGAGGTGATCGGAAGTCCTCGCACACTGATGCGTTCAATCGTCGGCAGGTCGAACAGCTCGGAAACGTCGGTGATCTTCGGGCAGGTCTGGATCTGAACTTCTTCCAGATGCGAAAGCGTCTCGATGCCGTCCAGCGACACGATCGGGTTGCAGTGAATCCGGAACAGTTTCAGGTTCGGCAGCCGATGCAGGAACGAGAGATCGGTCAGCGTGCCTTTTCCGATCGGGGTGAGGTTGCCGCCGTTGTGAACCAGCCATCCCCGCGTGCCGTTGGAGCTCCAGTCCTCTTCCCACCACTGACCGTCGTCGTTGTAGAGCCAATCGCCCGCGATGCAAAGGCTTTGCATCTTTGCGAGAATGGAATCCGGCAGCGCGAGGAAATCCTGCACCTTGACGCCGTCCACGGTGAATTTGATCTCACAGTCATCCGGAAGCGCTCCGAGCGGGGAGAGATCGGTCACGCGGGTCCATTGCAGATCAATGAACCGGAGCCTCGTAAGCGCCTGCACGCCCTCGATCGAATCCACCTGTGTGCTGTAGATTGCCAGCTCCTCAAGCTCCGTCAGATTCTGCACGCCTTCGATCGAGACAACGGACGTGTCGTGCAGGTCAAGTTTGCGAAGACCCTGCAGCGTGAACGCCGCAGAGACGTCGGTCAGCGCATCGCATTCCCCGACGTCCAGCGCTTCGAGCGATTCGAGATACTGAATGCCGTCGAGCGTTTCCAGAGGCTGCCGGTACAGGCTCAGCTCCTTAAGTCCCGTCAGGTTTTTCAAGATCGATAGGTCGTTGAGGATCGTTCCGGTTTCGATCGGGACGCGCTCGTCAGAGCCGTTCTTATGAAGATATGCCTGCATCGGCTTGGCATCCCAATCCTTGTCGATCCAATACTGATTCGGATCGTAGACCGTATCGCCCGCCATACAGAGCCGCTCCACCTTCTTGAGCACGGTTTTCGGCAGCGTATCAAGCTCGTCAAGAGACAGCAGCGAGAACGGCTCCTTGTTCGGCTCCCAGTTTCCGTCGGGGTAACGGACCTCGAAGGAATCGAAGCGCCTGCTGTCGACAAGCTCCTGCGCCTGTTCCGATACCTGCGGCGGCACGATCAGAAGCCCGCCCTTCAATTCAAACAGCGGAAGCAGGTCCGGAAGATTCTGCTGCTCCGCAAAATCGAAATCGTATTTTTGCGACTTGTCAAGACCGGAAAGGCACGAAAGATCCGGCAGAACGTCCTCGTCCAGATAACTGAACTGGATGCTGTGCGCGTTCGTCTTGGAGAAATCCGGGAGCATATATGTTCCGCGGAATTCCATGCGGTTGAGCCGCTTTCCGTCGAGCGCCGACCAATCGACAAGACGCGGACAGCCCTCGATATACAGATCGCCGTGTCCGTTGCCGAAGGCGGATAAGCTCCGGATCCCGTTCAACGAGGTCAGATACTGGCAGTTTTTGAGCTCCAGCCGATATATGGGCTGGTTCAGACCTTCAAGCGAGGTCAGATCGCCGTAATCGATCGTAAGGCAGTTCGTGACCCTCGGCAGCGTGGAAAGATCGACGTTGCTGCATCGGTACAGGTTCAGATCCCGGAACGTTGCATTCTGAATATAGGGCAGGACCATCGCGGAGAAATCACGATTGGAAAGATTGCAGTGCAGGAAGCCGAACGATTTGATTGCCGCAAGCCCGGAGAAATCGGTGATTTCGCTGCTCGAGAAATGGAGGCGGATGTTTTCCTTATTCTGCAAGTCGTTCAAAAAGTCCAGATTCGTGACGTCGGCGCCGTGCAGCGCGATCTCCCGGAGTCTCGGCAGCGAGCAGAGCGGCGTCAGATCGCGCAGACGCTCGCTGTCCGGCGTGTTCCACCAGTTGATTCCGCCGATGAAAAACGTTTCCAGCGCCGTGCAGCCGCTGATTGCGGAGATGTCGCGGAATCTCGTGTTCTCTGTCTTTATATACCACAGCTTTTTCAGGTTTTCAACGCCGTTCAACGTGCCGACGTCCATGTTTTCGATTGTCAGCTCGGTGAGCGCGGTGCATTCGGACAGGAACGAAAGACTGCGGAGCGGCAGACCGATGACCGCGAGCTTGCTGAGCTTTTTGCAGCCGTTCAGCGAAAAATCGTCCGCGACCGGAATGTTGTTGAGATAGAGGTCATCCAGGTTCGCGCAGCGGCTGAGCCCGGAAAGATCGACGGAACGGAGATCATTTCCGTTTTCGAGCTGCATCCATCGCAGCGCCGGCGGGCAGAAGCCGGAGAAATCGACGGCTCGGGAATTGACGAGATCAAGATGCGCCGAATTGAAGTTTTTGCAGTCCGAGAGCGGCGAAAAATCCGTGACGTCGCTGCCGTGGTATTCGATAAAGTGCAGAGTCGAGCCGCGCAGCCATTCGAGGGTGCCGATGTTGTTGTCGCAGTAATACACGCCGACGAGATTCTTGAGATCCTTCAGGCTCGGCACCTCGGCGTCGACCGCGCAGAACGTCACAAATTTGAGGTTCGGAAGCGACGCAAGCCAGTCGAGATCGTCGTAGTGCGTCATCGGGAACTCGTGCCCGTCCTCCTTGCTGAGCCAGTGCGCGCCCTCGTCCGTCCAGTAGCGATAGGAGAAATCGTTGTAGCCCCTGCTGAAGGTGTTGTCCCGGTAGCTCCTGTCGTCCGAGGTATACCATTGGTATGTGTCGCCGACAAAGGTAATCTCGACGATCTTGGTGATGTCCTCGGGCGGGATGCCGTCCGGCATGTCGGGCACGGGCGTCGGCACGGCCGTCGGCGCGGGCGTCGCTTCGGCGTCGACCTCCCCGGCGCCTTTGCTCGCAAGCACGCGCCACAGTACGATCCCGACAACGGCAAGCAGCACGACTGCCGCCGCCGCGATGATCCATTTGCGCAGCTTTGAAGCGATCGCGACGGGCTTCTTCAGCGCGTCCGCGATGCGGTCGACGAGCTCCTCCAACGTATAGCGCTCTGCGAAGATCGTGTTCCGCGCCATAATCGCCGTTTCGATCAGCTTCGGCGGAGTCGACCCGTCCAGATTGACCGGAATGACGTCAAGCTTCTGCGCGTCGAGGCGCAGGAACGCGTCGGTGACCGGGGATTCCTCCGTCACATGCTTCGACAGGAAGAACAGAACGGCGCTGTTCTTTTTCGGCACAGGCGCTTCGCTGATCGAAACACCTTTATTCTTCAGGGCGTCGAGGATCGGTCGGACGGATTGTTCGTCCTCAGCCGTAAACAGCGGGTACAGGGTGTGCTTTGCCATGGTGATTTCCTTTCTGTGCGGATTGTGCGTGGTCAGGGGACCAGGATGACCTTAAACGTCTTGTTGTCCGTCCACTTGAGCGGAAGCATATCCGCGCTGACGGTTACGGCACGAAGCGACGGCAGCGACGCAAGCGGTGCGAGGTCGCGTACGTCTGTATGTTCAATATGCAGAGTCGTAAGGCTCAAAAGCCCTTTCAGCGATGAAAGATCGGAGATCGCATTCCCCGAAAGATACAGCTCCTTTAAGAGCACGAGATCGTTCAGCGGCGACAGATCCTTGATCGGCTGATCGATCAGCGCAAGCCGCTCCAGAAAGACCATCGTGCCGATCACGGACAGATCGGACACCTTGCCGGGGACGACCTTCGCGCCGTTGACACGGACGGCGCCGTCTTCCGAAAAACGGATGTTGTCCGTCTTATCAAGGGTCATGTTTCCGCAAAAATACAGCTCCTTGACCGCCGCAAGCTCCGGGCGCAGAACGTTGCCGTCCGCCTTGCCGAGAATGTCGCGAACGGCGTTCTCCTGCTGCTTGTCCGGAAACCGCACCGGGAACAGTCTCGGATCGATGCTCGGGGTCGGAACGGGCTCCGACGTCGCCGTCGGTTTGGCGGTCAGAGTGGGGGAGGGCGTGGCGCGCGGGGGGACGTCCGTATGCGGATCGAAGCGTCCCTGCATGACGGCGACAAGCGCGACCGCTGCGGCGGCAAGCAGCAGGATCGCCGCAAAGAACCCGATCCGGTCCTTTCGGATGGCGTCGGTCCGCTTCCGATAGAAGGAACGGCTGAGGACCTTCCAGCACAGGATCGCCTCGGCAAACGATCTTCCGCGCGGATCGAGCAGCCGGTCGGCGGCG
Organism: Bacillota bacterium; assembly: GCA_016286445.1. Lineage (GTDB taxonomy): Bacteria > Bacillota > Clostridia > Christensenellales > CAG-138 > UBA3792. The sequence continues at coordinate 4,234 of JAEESS010000032.1, read as the reverse complement.
GACAGGAGCGCTGCCCATGCGTCGTTCGGCTGTGTCGGCTCCAACGGGATCAAGAGGATCGGCTTTTTGAGCGCGACGGCGGTTTTGATCTCGGAATAGCAGTTCGGCGACGCAAGCGCGGTCGCAGACAGGAAGAACAGAACGGCGGCGCATCCGCGCATATGCAGCTCGATGTTCTTCGGCCAGTCGCTGCCGGCGGGTATGCCCTCGTCGTACCACAGACGGAGCTTCCGCTCGTTCAGCACGGAGATGATATCCAGGACCTTTTCGGAATCGCGATGCGAATAGCTGATAAATACATAGGGGCGGTTTCCCTCGTACGGCTTGAAAAACGTGCTCATTCGGACGCACCTCCGTACAGCTCGATCGTATAGGCGTACAGCTCCGGATGCGCCGAAACGCCGGACGCAGCCGTTTGACTGAGCTCGATCGTGTTTAGGGAGGGAAGAAGCGTCAGATCGGAAAGATCCGCCGGGATCGCGTCGCCGGGCAGACGCAGCACGGTGACGTCGCCGAGCCGGTCCGCGTCGATCGGTCCGCCGCCGAGCGCGCCGCGCACGGCTTCCCGAATCGTTTCATCCACAAAGGTCACGGTATCCTGCTCAACAGGCGGCGGAGCCGGCGGTACGCGGTGCAGGAAGAACCACAGAGCGCCGGCGGCAAGCAGCGCGACGGTTACGCCGATGAGGATGCCGGTGAGCCGGTGAAAGAGCCGTCCGCCCGTTTGCGCCGGTTCGCCGATCAGCGCCTGCGAAAACCCGTCCGCATGCAGAAGCGCGCGTTCCGCGTCCGCCGCCGATGCGCCGCGGCTGAGCCGGACCTCGACGGCGTCCGCATGCAGACCGATGGAGAGCCCGCCGTCGCCGCCGTCCGTATTCAGGCAGACGATCTTCTGTCCGCTGCGCTGGCACGCCAGAAGACGGCTTTTCGCGATCGGATCGCTTCGGAAATTGTCGTCAAGATAAACGACCGTCAGCGCCGCGTTCAGCATGCGCTCGTGCATCGACTCCCGCACGACCCGATCCGTTCCGACCTGCGTGCAGTACCAGACGCGCACGCCGCGTTCGGCAAGACGCCGCAGCAAAACCGCCGCCCTTTTCCCGCTTGCTTCCGAAAAGCAAAGGTAAAGGTACGGTTCGGCGCCTGTATATGGGGCGTAGGCTTTGTTCAGAGCATCCATCTTCGGCAGACCTTTCGCTGTTCGCACAAAAAACGGCTTCTTGCATGAACTGATATTATACAATTATATTATATCATCGCGGCGCAAAAAAGCAAGAAATTCAAAGGAATCCACAGAAATTGCGGACCGACCGAACGGAACCCCGCCGGCGCTTTCCGGCTTTGCGGCGGGATCCGACCGAATCCGCGGAAAAACGTACAAATGAGACGCAGACGGTTGACTGCAAGCCTGCGAAAATGGTATGATTTACGGGTAAAGAACGGGCAAAGGAGAATGCAGGATGCAGCGGACAGATCTGTGCTATCGAAACTACATTTCCATCATGGAAGAGGAGCTGCGCCCCGCCATGGGCTGCACGGAGCCGATCGCGATCGCGTATGCGGCGGCAAAGGCGCGGAAGGTTCTCGGCTTTATGCCGGAGCGTCTGCTTGTGGAAGCCAGCGGCAACATCATCAAAAACGTCAAGAGCGTGGTCGTCCCGCACACCGGCGGACTCAGAGGCATTCCCGCAGCGGCTGCGGCAGGCACGGTCGCAGGCGACGCGGACGCGGAACTGGAAGTGCTGGCAAACGTCACGCCGGAGCAGATTGCGGTGATGTCCGAATACATTGCGCGCGTGCCGATCGAGGTCCGATATGCCGACACCGGACGCATCTTCGATATCCGGATTACCGCGTATGCCGGCGAGGATTATGCAGCCGTACGCATCGCGGACTATCACACCAACCTTGTACTGATCGAGCGCAACGGCGAGGTGCTTCTCCGTCAGGAACTGAGCGATCGCATCGACGACCGACTGACCGACCGGACATGCCTTTCGGTCGAGGGGATCGTCGACTTTGCGGACACGGTCGATCCCGCGGACGTCAGGGACGTGCTCGAACGTCAGATCGACTACAACATGGCGATCGCAAAGGAAGGCTTATCCGGAAACTACGGCGCGAACATCGGCAAAACGGTGCTCAGAGGCAGGGAATACGATATCAACTATAAGATGCGCGCATGGGCGGCTGCTGGCAGCGACGCGCGTATGAACGGCTGCGAGCTGCCGGTCGTCATCAATTCGGGCAGCGGCAATCAGGGCATTACGGCGTCCGTGCCGGTCATCGTCTATGCTGACGAGATCGGCGCGTCGCATGAACAGCTTCTGCGCGCGCTGTGCGTGTCGAACCTGATCACCACGCATTTGAAGACCGGCATCGGAAGGCTTTCCGCCTACTGCGGCGCGGTCAGCGCGGGCGTCGGCGCAGGCGCGGGTATTGCGTATCTGAAGGGCGGGCGGTTCGAGATGATCGCGCATACCGTGGTCAACGCGGTTGCGATCACGTCAGGCATCATCTGTGACGGCGCAAAGGCAAGCTGCGCGGCAAAGATCGCGGCGGCGGTCGACGCGGGGCTTTTGGGTCTTGCCATGTACGAGGACGGGAATCAGTTTTTCGGCGGCGACGGCATCGTGAAGAAGGGCGTCGAGAGCACGATCGAAGCCGTCGGCAAGCTCGCGAGCCGCGGCATGCAGCAGACGGACAAAGAGATCATCCGCCTGATGATGGGCGAATAACGATCGCGTCAACAATACAGACAAAAAACAGGCTGTTCCGGTTTTCGGAACAGCCTGTTTTGTGTATTGCGGTCAGGAGCCTTTCTTTTTCAGAAGCTTTGCCTTGAGAACGCCTTTCGGATCCCAAATGAGCAGGATCACGATCCAGATGATCAGCGCAAGCGCGATGACCGAAAGACCGAGGAACAGGTCGTTTGCCATGTCCTTGAGCGCAGGCGTAAAGTATTCCGCGCCGAGCTCCGCATACTCGAAGATCGCATCGATCAGCCACATCAGCGACGCGCCCCAGAACATCCAGGAGAGGATGCCGAGCTTCATGCTGCCGTCCGGCTGACGCCGATACCACATCGCGGTCGTGATCGCCGCGGCAAATACGGTAACGAGCAGAGTCATACGCGCACCGCCTTATTTCGCTGCGGGAATCGCCTTGAGCGCGCGCTTTTCCAGCGACTTCGACACGAGCAGCATGCCGATCCAAACGACCGTAACGATCGCCGCCATGCAGACGCCCGCCGTGCCCATCTCGTGCAGCATTTCCGCCGCGTCCGCCGGATCGCTCGCCGCCGTCAAAAACGGGAAGTACGGAACGACCTCGCCGTGCCAGACGTGCTCGAACGCCAGAAGCACGGAGCCGCCCCACAGCATCTTATTGAGCCAGCCGAGCTTCTTCGAGAACGGCGTTTTTTCCATCGTGAAGCCGTCTGCGCTTGTGACCGTCTGAACGCCGGTCTTTTTTTCTTTCTTCTCGATCACCTTCTGCGCGATCGTGGTGACGATCGCTTCCGTCATCGGAACCAAAAAGCATGCCATAAAAAATACCCCCTGTATGGTTTTCACAGGGAGTATACCAAAAATATACGTTTTCCGGAAGCCCCATGGGGGGATGGAGAAATGAAGGAATGATTTATTGGATCAGCTTGTCGATGGCGTGCTCCAGCTCGGTGATCGCCTGCTGATCGTTCGATTCCACCGCATGTACGATGCAGTGCTCCAGATGGTCCTTCAAAATGATGCGGCTCGTTGCGTTCAGCGCGGCGCGCACCGCCGCAAGCTGAATGAGAACGTCCGAACAGTCGCGTCCGTCCTCGACCATGCGCTTGACCGATTCGAGATGCCCGATCGCGCGGGACAGACGGTTCAGTACGTCCTTGGTGTTCGCATGCTGATGCAGATGTTCATGATGCTCGTGCAGCGTGTTGTGATGCTCATCCATGCCGTTCGATCTCCTTTTTGACAAGCGCAGCAGCTTCGGAAAGGCTGCTGTTCCGTTCCCTTGCGATCCGCGCAAGATCCTCGTATTCGACCTTTGTCCGTCCAACGCCATAGCCCTCGGAACGCTTGACGCGCACCGTGCCGTGCGACGTTTGCCGCGATTCGACCGTGCGGGAAAGAACATACCGTTTGGTTTCGACCTCGCGCACGCCGAGCGTCGACGTGTGCCGGAAGAACGCCGAAAGGACGGCGTCCTTTTCATCGTGTTTTGCGATCGCGCGGAT
>JAEESS010000089.1 GCA_016286445.1 Bacillota bacterium | reverse complement strand
TTTATCCTGCGCGGCGTTTGGCTTTTGCGCGCGCGTACAGGTACAGGAACAGGACCATCAGGATCTCGCCGAACATGCTGATGAAGAAGATCAGGTCGGTGTTGCCGGTCGCCGGACCGAGCGCGGAAAACGCGAACATCAGGAATCCCGCCAGGAACAGATGCGGCGTCTTCTCCTTGATCCACACGATGATCCCGACGATCATCATGGGGATGACCGTACCGAACGACAGGATCCGACTGACCGTATCCGCCCACTTCGGCGTACCTTCGCCCGCCTTCATGCGCGTGACGTTTGCGATCGTTTCCGGCACGAGCTTGGTTGCCAATGCCTGCGCGACGCCCGCAACCATGACGAGCACGGTGACGATCCAAAGGACCGTCATCACCGGCTTTTTCAAGTTCAGCGCATAGCCGCAGATCGGGAACAGCAGCGGGATCAGCAGTCCGTGCGCGATGAACCGCGCCGGGCTGACCGCAGCAAGCGTTTCCGGCGGCAGCACGGACCCGAGCCCGATGATCGCCGCATCCAGAATGAGTCCGAGCGTCAGAACGCCCGACCACAGCGCGACCTTTGACTTATTCTTCGCCGCATGCAAAAACAGCAGCGCGGCGATCAGCGCTTCGCCCGCCACGATGCACCAGATCGCGACCGGGCAGATTTTGATCAGAAATTCTCTCATGGCGTTATTTCCTGTTCTTTTCTTTCGATCGCTTGTCGTTGATGATCTTCATATGCTCCGCGGTGACGAGCGTGACGTTGTTCTCCTTCGCCCAATCGACGCAGCCCTTCAGCACGAGCGGCAAGAATACGCGCGGTACGTTCAGAATCGTTTCCAAAGCGTCGTCGGTAAACTTGACCTTGTCGTCGGCGCGGTCCGCGGCGTAGCGCACGGATTCGAGCGATTGCTTGCGGATCGCGAGCAGCTCAGCATGCATTCTGCGTTTCCGGTGGAACCAGAAATTCTTGGAATCGCGATAGCCGTAATCGACCGGCAGCGGCGGAAAATCCTTTGCTTTGACGCCGTTGATGATCGCATCGCTGTACTTCTTTTTCATGAGGATCTTATCGACGCGCAGGATAAAGTGCGCGCCGAACTTCGACGTGATGCCGTTGAAATCGTGATACGGCGGCTCGTAACCGGTAAGCGTCCCAGGCTGATCGTTCGCCGCGCCGTCGAGATTCCGCATCCAGGTGCACTCGATCGCCTGGATCGCGTCGGAAAGCACCATCGGACGCTTCTCGCCTGTTTCCTCCTCGATCATGCTCTTTTCGAGCCGGAAATTGCACTTCGGCATCTTGTCGGACGGCTTGTCCCCCGGCCAGCTGAGCTTTACCGCTTCCTTGAAACTTTTCGGATCGTCATCGATGAAGTTGATCGCGCACTTGTCGTCGCGCAGGATGTTCTGCGCCGTGTTCGATGAATTGCGGCAGCACAGCAGCATGGCATAATAGTCCTTGCCCGCCACATAATACGGCTGCACCAGCGAATACGGTCCGAGCGTCGTGCTGCCGTCTTCGCACAGCGTGCTGATGATAACGGTCGGCATCGGAAAAAACAACGACGTTTGATAGAAATTGTCCACGATCCGCAGATTTTCAAAGCTGCTCATTTGTATCTCCTCACTTTCGTTTTGCATGAAATTCTCGCTTAAACGCAGGCGGCATTCCCGCCCAGGATCCAGTCAATAATTGCCTTTGCCGTGATGCGGATCTGCTCCTCGTTCGTGATCGAAGGCTTCCCGTCGCCGTCCTGCGCGCCGTACATGCCGAAATACGCATGACACCCGCCTTCGATGACGGTTTCCGTCACATCATCCGGCAGCAGACTTTTCGCCTGCTCATACGCCTCGCGGTTCAGCACACGGTCCTCGCTGCCGTAGATCGACAGCACGCGAAGAGCTTCCTTCGCAAGATCCTTATCCGAAAACGAAGCCAGCAGGACCATGCCCGCATAGACGCCGGGATGTGCCTCCGCCTCGATCGACGCGACCGCGCCGCCCAAAGAATGCCCGCCGATATACCATTGCTCGATCTTCGGAAACGCTTCGCGCACGCCGTCTGCGGCATGCATATCAAAAACCGCCAGTCGGAACGGCATTCTGCACAGCACGCACAGGACGCCGTTTGCGGAGATCTCGCGCATCAGCGGCGCGTATGCTTCCTGCTCCACCTTGCCGCCGGGATAAAAGATCAGCCCGACCTTCGCATTGCCAGGATCGAACACCATGTTTCCGTCCAGCGTCCGTTCCTCGACCGTCCGTTCGACAGAAAAAGCCGCGATCGCATCGTCGTCGGCATGATAGTAGCTTTCCAGATAAATGAGGCTTGCCGACAAAAGCAGAGCAAGCAACGCGACCGGGACCACGATCCAAAGAGCTCTTTTCTGATGCTTACCGTTTTGCTTCATACATCCTCCGAGGCGAACACGCGCATCCTCATTGTATGCCCGCGATCCGCAAAAGTCAATCGCGCACCGTGTCGAAAAAAAGCGTTTTGACAGAGCGTTTTCAGACCGCGCTTATCCGAGAAAACGGACTCTGATGAAGTACAGAATCAGCAGATGAACCGGATAAAACAAATAGAAAGCGTATTTCAGAACCCGTCCCTTGATGAACCCGCGTTTTCCGTTATAGAATGCGAGCGGAACGAACGCCAGCGCCGCCTTCCAGCCCGAGGACAGCGCGGCTACGCCGACGACGTCGCGCAGCAGCTCACGATCGCGCAGCGCGTACATGAGCACAACGGTACAGAATCCGGTCATGCCGTAGTCGGCATGCAGAAAGAACGATACGAGAAGCAGCAGCGCAATCGAACCCGCGCGCAGAAACCACCGCTTCCTAAGCCCTTCATAGGCACAAATCCCGAGATAGCCCAAAAGCAGCGTAAAGAATACGTTTTGACTGCGCATGGAAAACCATACATGAAGCCGGAACAGGTCGTACGGGATTTCGGAAAGCAGCGCAAACACAAGCAGGGCGATTCCGTAACGCACTTTGCTGCGCGTATGCCGATACCCTTCGATGATCAGAAACGCAAAAATCGGAAACGCCAATCTGCCGATCAGCCGCATCAGATAATACAGCGTCACCTGCCGACCGAACAGCGTAAACAGCAGGATATGATCCGGATGCAGCAGTACGCCGATATGATCGATCAGCATAAGCGTTGCGGCAAGAACCTTCAGAGCGCTGCCGCTGATAATATGCAGTTTTTCCGGCAAAATCCGTTGATCCATCGTTCATTCCCTTCCGTTCAGCCATCGATCCGCCTCGGCGCGGTTGTGAAAAATCAATATCTTCCTGCCATCCGCATAGCGGTCCAAAAGCGTCAGGATCTCCGGGCGCTGTTCCGTGCGAAAGCCTTTGACCAATGCGACAAGTTCCGCGTCGAGCGTTTGTTCCGTCCAAGGCATATCCGGTCGCTGCTCTCCGACGCGCGACGCGATCCCATCCATGCAGGTCTGCTCGTCATAATCCAGAAAGATCACCGTATCGCAAGCCGCGATCCGCGATTCGACCGTTCGGCTGTAATTGCCGTCCGCGATCCATACGGGTTTTGCAAGGATTTCGGCAAGCGCAGCGTCAAATTCTTCCCGCGTGATATGCGTGCGGTCCGGTTTCCACCAGATATTGTCGAGATGATACAGCGGCAGCCCCGTTTTTTTGTGCAGCTTCCGTGCAAGCGTGCTCTTGCCCGCGCCCGGACAGCCGATCACGGCAACGCGGTTCATAACGGATCCCCTCCCGCATGGATTGATCTCGCTGAAAATCCGCGGATTTTCACTCCTCATCCTCATCCTCGTCTTCGTCCTCGTCGACCCAATCCGGATCCTGCTCAACGAGAAGCCGCAGAATGCGCATACGCTCCTTTTTGAGCACGGTCACGGTCAGGTCCTCATAGACGAAGCTGTCGTAGAGCTTCGGATAGCCGCCGAGCTGTTCCACCGCCCAGCCGCCGACCGTTGCGTTGTCGTCGTCAAGGTCCTCCTCTTCCTTGTCGAACTCGTCCAGGAAGTCCGAAAGACGCATATCGCCGTCGACCTCGTAGCGGTTTTCGCCGATCTCCACGAATTCCTCCTCGATCTTGTCCGTCTCGTCCCAGATCTCGCCGACGAGTTGTTCGAGCACGTCCTCCATGGTCAGAATCCCCATCGTGCCGCCGTATTCGTCGGTGACCACGACCATGTGGCTCTTCTTACGGCGCATCGTGTCGAGCACGTCCGGCAGCGGCATCGTTTTGTGCACATAGGTGACCGGCATCAGAAGGGACTTGATCGGAACGTCCGGGTCTTCGACCATCGCCTTATAGAGGTGATTCAGATGCAGAATGCCGACCATATGGTCCGGCGTACCGCGATAGACCGGAATGCGCGTAAACGGCGACGCGAACGCGATCTTCATCTGCTGCTCGCGCGGATCGTCCAGGTCGATCGCCACAAGGTCCACGCGCGGCGTGATGACCTCGTACGCCAGCACCTCGTCGAAATCGAACGCCGACTGCAGAAGGTCCGCGGTGTCCTCGTCGACCACGCCCTCGTCCTCGACGGTGTCGAGAATCGTTTCCATATCGTCCTCGGTGACGACGTCGTCGCTCTCCTTCTCTTTCCAGATGCCGGAAAGCAGCTTCAAAAAGCGTTCCAGCAGCCAGATCAGCGGGAACAGCAAAAGCCACAGTCCCGTGATCGGCAGCACGACGAGCTTTGCAAAGCCCTCGGCGCGCTCCGCCGCAAAGATCTTCGGCAGGATCTCGCCGAACGTGATGATGAGTACGGTCATGATCGCCGTTGCGACCCACGCGCCGCTTTCGCCCATCAGCGCGATCGCCAGCGCCGCCGCGATCGACGACGAGCCGATGTTCACAAGATTGTTGCCGATCAGGATCGCGATGAGCCCGGAATCGAATTTTTCACGGAAGCGCAGCGCAAGTCCTGCAAGCCTGCTGCCCTTTTCCTCGGCTTGGTGCCTAAGCTTTGTCGGATTCAGCTGCATAAACGCGATCTCCGCGCCGGAGAACATAGCGGACAGCACGATACAAAGGGCGATCAGAATATAGCGCAGGGTGTTACTCATTGACTTCACCCCCTACGTCGTCCTCGTCGTAGATCTCGCCGACAAGCTCCTCAAGGATGTCCTCGACGGTCAGAATGCCGAGCACCTTTTTGTCGTTGTCCCGGACGATCGCGATATGCGTTTTCGCCTTGCTCATACCGGCAAGCTGCTCGTCGATCGGCGTGCCGACCGTGACGTAATACGGCTTGTCCATCACGCGAGACAGCGCCACGTGCCCGCTGCGCTTCAGATACTCCTTGAGGTACTTGCGGATCTGCACCACGCCGACGATCTCACCCTCACGGTTTGTGACCGGCAGACGGCTGTGGTTCGTCTGTTCGATGATCTTCACGACCTCTTTGGGGTGCATGGCAAGCGAGACCGTCTCCACCTCGGAAAGCGGCACATAGACCTCGCCGACCGGCGTTTCGGTAAAGTCGAGCGCGGACTGCATCAAATCCGCCGTGTCCTCGTCGATGTCGTCCGTCTCGTCCAGCGTTTCGATGATGTCGTGCAGCTCCTCCTCGGAGACCGTCGGCTCCTCCTCCTCCTTGACCCGGAACAGCTTTTTGACGCCGTTGGTCAGCGAGGTAAAGAGGAAGTTCAGCGGATAGAGCACGCGCATCAAAAACCGCAGCGACGGCGCGACGAACAGCGCAAAGCGCTCGTTGCACGCCTTTGCGATCGTTTTCGGGATCATTTCGGCCAGCAGGAAAACAAGCAGGGTCGTGATGAGCGACATCGCCGTCGGTCCGAACCCGCCCCAGGTAAGGCGCACGGCAACCAGGGCGGACAAAGACGCGCAGCCGATGTGCATGATGTTGTTGCCGATCAGGATCGTGGTAAGAGCCGCGTCAAAGTGATCCAGGATATAGAGAACGCGCTTTGCCCGCTTCGATCCGTTGTCCGCGCGGCTCATGATGCGGATCCGGTTGACGGACGCGAGCGAGGTTTCCGCCCCCGCGAAGTAAGCGCCGCCGAGCAAAAGCACGAAGAAAAATACGATGAGTCCGATCACGCTTCGGAAATCACCGGCAGCGATCTCTTTTGCCGTTTCTTCCGAAAGCAATCGTATGAGAGGACTTGGACTACTGTCCACTTCCTGACCACCTGCCTTGTTTCATAGAATAGAACGATTATACACGATACGCGCGGAAAACGCAAGGAAAAACATGCGGTTTCACAGCAAATCATGCAGCGGAGCAGCAATTCACGTGCGTGAGCGCAATTCATGACAATCCCTCAGTCAACTGTCGCTGACAGCTCCCTTTACACAAGGGAGCCTTAAAGCAGAAGATTCTTCGGGAGGAGAATCGAAAGGAACCTTCCCGCAGGGAAGATATCACCGCCGAAGGCGATATCACCTGCGAAGCAGAGATCACGCGCCCGCAGGGCGCATATCACTTCTTTTGCACAGCAAAAGAAAAGAGACACTCGATTGAGTGTCTCTTGGATCCCGGCAGCTGCCTATCTTCCCGGGCCGTCTCCAGCCAAGTATTGTCGGTGTATGTGCGCTTAACT
>JAEESS010000031.1 GCA_016286445.1 Bacillota bacterium | reverse complement strand
CGTTCCGGAGGTATCGGGAACCTGCTTTACGGTAACAAAAATCTTCATGTTCTCTGCCCTCCTTCTTACTTCACGCCGAGGTTTGCGGCGATGACCATGCGCTGGACCTCGCTCGTGCCCTCGTAAATCTCGGTGATCTTCGCGTCGCGCATCATGCGCTCCACGGGATATTCACGGGTGTAGCCGTAGCCGCCGAACAGCTGGACCGCGCGGCGCGTCACGTCGGACGCGGCTTCCGCGGCGAACAGCTTCGCCATCGCGGCTTCCATGCTGCAGCGCTCATGCGCCTGCTTCTTCATAGCGGCGTTGTATACTAAAAACTGCGCCGCCTGCATGCGGGTGTGCATGTCGGCAAGCTGGAACTGCGTGTTCTGGAACGCGCTGATGCGCTTTTTGAACTGCACGCGCTCCTTCGTGTACTTGATCGCCTCGTCGATCGCGCCTTCGCCGATTCCCAGCGCCTGCGCCGCGATGCCGATCCTGCCGCCGTCGAGCGTTGCCATCGCGATCTTGAAGCCCGCGCCCTCTTTGCCGAGGAGGTTCTCCTTCGGGACGATGCAGTCCTCAAAAATGAGGTCGCAGGTGGAGCTGCCGCGGATGCCCATTTTCTTTTCATGCTTGCCCTGAGAGAAGCCCTTGAAGCCCTTTTCCACGATGAACGCGGAAATGCCGCGATTGCCCATCTTCGGGTCGGTCATGGCGAATACCACGAACACGTCCGCAACGCTGCCGTTGGTGATGAAGCACTTGCTGCCGTTGAGCACATAATGATCGCCGTCGAGCACCGCGGTCGTCTGCTGACCGGAAGCGTCGGTGCCGGCGTTCGGCTCGGTCAGCCCGAACGCGCCGAGCTTTCTGCCGGAAAGCAGATCGGGCAGGTATTTCATCTTTTGTTCTTCGGTGCCGTTCTCAAAGATCGGCGCGCAGCACAGGGAGGTATGCGCCGATACGATGACCGCGGTGGTGCCGCAGACCTTCGCAAGCTCCTCAACCGTGATCGCGTAGCTCAAAACGTCGCCGCCCGCGCCGCCGTACTGCTTCGGGAAGTAGATGCCCATCATGCCGAGCTTCGCCATCTTTTCGACGGTCTCCATGGGGAAGCGCTCTTCCTCGTCGATCTCGGAAGCGATCGGCTTCACTTCGTTCTCTGCAAATTCGCGAACCATCTTGCGAACCAGCAGCTGTTCCTTCGTCAGACGATAATCCATTCTGATTTCTCCTTTATCTTTACTTCGTATACTTGAAGAAGCCTTCGCCGGTCTTGATGCCGAGCTTGCCCGCACGGACCATCTTCCGGATCAGCACGTTTGCGCGGTACTTACTGTCATGCGTCTCGTTGTAGAGCACGTCCATGATGTTCAGCACGACGTCCCAGCCAATGAGATCGCCGAGGTGCAGCGGTCCCATCGGATGGTTGCAGCCGAGCTGCATCGCAATGTCGATGTCTTCCGCGCTCGCTACGCCTTCCTGCAGCACGCAGACGCCCTCGTTGCAGTACGGGATCAGGATCTTGTTGACCACAAAGCCCGGTGCCTCGTTGACGACGACCGGCGTCTTGCCGATCTCAACGCAGAGGTTCTTTGCCCACTCGACGAGCTCGGTCGGCGTGTTTGCGCCCGCGATGACCTCAACGAGCTTCATGACCGGGACCGGGTTGAAGAAGTGCAGACCCACCATCGGGTGCATCAGACCCTTTGCCATCTCGGTGATCGACAGCGAGGACGTGTTCGTCGCAAAGACGGTCTCCTCCTTGCAGAGCGTGTCAAGGCGAGCAAGGAGTTCCTTCTTGACCGCCATGTTCTCCGCAACGCATTCGATCACGAGATCCGCGTCCGCCGCCGCCGCGACCTCGTCCACAACGATGCGGCTCATGAGATCGTCCGCCGCTTCCTGCGTCATCTTGCCCTTCGCAACACGCTTATTGAGGGACGCCGCGAGCTTATCCTTATGCCGCTGCGCGCTCTCCACGCTCGTCGCGTACAGAAGCGCGGTGTGTCCGTTCGCCGAAAAGACCTGCGCGATGCCGCTGCCCATGGTTCCTGCGCCGAAAATTGCAACCTTCATGTTTGTTTCCTCCTGATTTGATTTTGATATAGATTGTCCGGACGTTGGTCCGTTCTTTCCCTGTCAGCGGGCTGCCGGGAACGTCAGCCCCTACGGTCCGTTGTTGCGGGCTTGTTCCCCGCCCCTTGCCTTCTCCTTGGGGAGAAGGTGCCGCCAGGCGGATGAGGGGTCGTTCCCCGTTTACCGGTCCGTCAACGATCTTGCCCTCCCTGTGTAAGGGAGGGTGGCAGCCGCAGGCTGACGGAAGGGTTGTCTCCCCGTTTACCGGTTCCGATAGGGCTCGTGCTTGCGCTTCTCGAGGAAAGCGCCCATGCCCTCCTTCTGATCCTCGGTCTCGAAGCAGCCGCCGAACAGCTTTTCTTCGAGCACGATCGCCTCGTCCATCGGCTTTTCGAGCCCTTCGTTGATCGCCTTTTTACAGGCGCGCACCGCGATCGGCGCGTTCTTTGCGATCGTTTCCGCAAGCTTTTCCGCCGCAGGTCTGAGTTCTTCCAAAGGATAGACTGCATTGACGAGACCGATCCTCAGCGCTTCGTCCGCCTTGATGTTCCGCGCAGAATAGATGAGCTGCTTTGCCATGCCGGGTCCGATGAGCCGCGCAAGGCGCTGCGTGCCGCCGAAGCCCGGCGTGATGCCGAGCCCCGTTTCCGGCTGACCGAACACCGCCGTGTCCGCACAGATGCGGATATCGCAGGCCATCGCAAGCTCACAGCCGCCGCCAAGCGCGTAGCCGTTGACCGCCGCGATCACCGGGATCGGCAGCGTTTCGATGCGGCGGAACACGTCGTTGCCCTTCTTGCCGAACGCCTCGCCCTCGGCTTTCGTAAGGCTCGACATCTCGCCGATGTCCGCGCCGGCGACGAACGATTTTTCGCCGCTGCCGGAAAGGATCAGCACGCGGATCTCTTCATCGGCGTTGATCTCGTCAACAAGCGTATTCAGATCGTTGAGGACTTCGGAGTTCAGCGCGTTCAGCGCTTTGGGACGGTTGATCAGAGCGATCGCAACGTTGCCCTTTTTCTCGAACAGGATGTGCGTCATAGAAACCTCCGCAAAACGGTTTACCCGCAATCGGGCAGTTTATACTTATAACAATATGATTATAAACCATTTTCGCATACTTATCAAGCCCGATTCCGGCTTTCGGAGGATCGTATATTATCCGGTTCCTGTTTACGAACCGCCCGCGCTGTGCTATAATCCCGTTCGGAATCAGAATCAGAGGCAGGCATGGAACGCAAGGAACACGGATCAAAGAAAATACTCGGACACATCTTTGCGCTGTTCTCCATCATCGTATGGGGCAGCTGCTATGTGCTGACAAAAAACCTGCTCAATGCGGGCTTTACGGCGCTGCAGATCACGCCGATCCGCATGGCGCTCGCGTACGTCGTTCTTTTGATCATGCGTCCGAAGTTTCAGCGGCTTTCATGGAAGGATGAAGGCGTCTTTCTGCTGATCGGTCTGTTTGGCGGCAGCGTTTATTTCTTTTTGCAGAACACGGCGCTGACCTACACCTACGCCGCGAACGTCAGCATTATCGTGTGCCTGTCCCCCATCTTCACCGCGATCCTCGCCGCGATCTTCAGCCGCGGCAACGAGCGTCTCGGCAAGTTCCTGCTCATCGGCTCGCTCCTTGCGATCGCAGGCGTCGTCATGGTCGTTCTGAACGGCAGTCTGAACTTTCAATTAAGCCCGGTCGGCGACCTTCTGGCGCTTGCCGCGGGTATTTCCTGGGCGGTGTATTCGGTGCTCATCAAGCGCTACACCGAGACCATGGACGGGTTCCTGGTCACGCGGCGCGTGATGTTCTGGGCGTTTATTACCTCGATCCCGCTGATGCTCGCCTTTGACGGCATGCCGAACCTTGCGCCGCTGTTTACGTTGCCGAAGGTGCTGATTAGCTGGCTCTTTCTCGGGATCTTAGGCAACGCGGTCTGCTTTGCGCTCTGGAACATCGCGTTTCGGGAGCTCGGCGTGGTCGTAACGAACAATTACCTCTACGGCTCGCCGTTCGTAACGCTGATCGTGGGCTGGCTTCTTCTTTCCGAACCGATCTCGTGGATGGGCGTCGTCGGCGCGGTGCTCATCACCGCCGGCGTCATATTGGCGCAGCGGGATAAACGAAAAGCGTAAACAAAACAAGATCCTCCGAGCGGGGGATCTTATGATTTAAGAGCATCCCCCTGCCGGAGAATCAAATAGTATGCCACCTCATCAGTTCCCTTCGGGAACAGCTTTCCCTCAAGGGGAAGCCTCTTTGTACACTCTCCAAAAGCCTTCCCCTTGTTATGGGGAAGGTGGTCCCGCAGGGACCGGATGAAGAGCACACGCGCAAAAAGCGGAACGCTTTTCGCGGATCCATGCATCAAAGCGGCTTGCCGAACTCGTCGAAATTCTCCTTTAAGGCGCGCTCGGTCGGAAAGACCGGTACGATCATGAGAACAATCTGCACAAGTGTAACGACGGCGCCGACGATGCCGATCAGATCAATATCCTTCCCATATACGAAGATCAGCGGCAGCGCCGAAAGCGGGATCAGAACGAGCCCGAGCCGAAACCACAAATTTCCGAAATACCGGTGTGCAAACTCCCACGTTTCCTGCGTTTTCATGGACCGCTTTGTGCGGTATCCGTAAATGCCGTTGATCCGTTTCGGCGGACGTTTCATAAAGAGCCTTCCGATCCCGATCATCATAAGCGGGATCAGAAGATCCATGAACAGCATAAAGATCCAGAATCCAAGCACGGTCTTTCCCCCTTTCATATCCTTATCATACCACAAAATCGCACCGGTCGAAAGGGCGACCGGTGCGAAATAGAATACGTTATCTGGTCATTTATCGAGGACCTCCACCTGGATCGGCTTTGCGGCTTCCTCCATAGCGGCAAGCTCAGAGGGTGTGAGAACGATGTCGAGACACGCGGCGTTGTCCGCGACATTTGCGGGCTTTCGCATGCCGACTAAAAGACTCATGTTCTCATACTGCGTAAGCGCCCACACTTCAAAGAGCTGCGAAAAGCTGCAGCCGTGCGCGGCGCGGATCGGTTCCCAGGTCTCAAACGCGCGGCGCAGTCCCGCCTTGACCTCCGGCTGCACCCACGGGATGCGGGAGCGGATGTCCGTCTTTACGAACGTGCGGTCCATGAACGCGGGCGAGGTCAGAAAGCCCTCTTCAAGCACGCCGTAGGTCTGAAACGTCGTGCCGTGCGGCTTGCAGGCTTTGAAGTATTCCCTGCCGTGGAACGGCGAAAGGATGCTGAAAAACTCCTGCACGAGATCGACGTGTCCGCCATTCGCTTGATACTCTTCGAGGTCCGCGGGCTGGCTGTTACTTAGCCCGTACGCGCGGATCTTGCCCTGCTCCTTCAAGCGTTCGAGCGCTTCGACCGTGTCCGAAACCGGAAAGCTCTTCGAGACGTAATGCACGATCACCGAATCGAGGTAATCGGTCTGCATGCGTCTGAGGGAATCCTCCACGTCGCGGACGATCGCTTCCGGTCTCGTATCGTTGTTGACCGTGTACCCGTCGCGTGAATAGTGGAAATTGCCGCCCTCGTTCCGCCAGTTTAAGGAGCACTTCGTCTGCAAAATGAAATCGTGCCGACGGCCTTTCAGCGCTTCGCCCAAAAGCCGCTCGCTTTCGCCCGTGCCGTAGACCGGCGCGGTGTCGATGTAGTTGATCCCGTGATCACGGCAGGCGTCGAGGAGGTTCCTTGCCTCCGCCTCGGTCGAATCGTGATCCGACCACACGCTGCCGCCGCCGAGTCCCCATGTGCCGAGCGCCACGGCGGAGACCTTTAATTCGCTGTTTCCGAGCTTGCTATACCGCATATCGTTTCTCCTGCTGATTGGATTTGTTTTATTATACCATACCCGCGCGCGATTCTCAACGCCCGGACGCAAAAAACCGCCGCACATTCCGGTACGGCGGCTCCGAATCTTTTTTACGCGGCGGGCGAAAGCGCTTCTGCCGCGCCGATCGAGTTTGCGACAAGTGCGTCATAGTCCGCGGCGGAAAGGTCGCAGTGGTAGAACAGCCTGAAATACGTCTGCACCTCGGTCATCAGATCGTAGTTTGCGGCGTCCGGATACAGCAGCTTTGCCATCCAGAGCATACCGAGGATCCGCTGTACGGACGGCGGGAAGCCCATCCAGTTGTACGGTCCCATCGGGACCTCGTAGTACGCGCCGTTCCTGATCGCGGTGATCCCGCTCCATAGCGGATCCTCGCCGACCGTCGCGTAGATACTGCCCGGCGCAAACAGGATCACGTCCGGGTTCCAGAGCATGATTTGCTCCATATCAACCTCGTTGCCGGTGCCCTTGCTCGAAGGATTGTCCACGACCGCAAGGTTGTTGGAAAGAAGGTCGATGATCTCCGCGTGATAGCTGTCTTTTGCAATCACGTTCAGTCCCTGATCGCCCGTAATGTACAGAAGATTGACCTTGTCGACGGAATCCGCGATCGCCATGATCTTCGCGTACGCCGTGTCACAGTATACCGCAAGCGCTTCCGCTTCGTCCGGCATGTTCAAAAGCGCACCGAGCTTGCGGTACGCGTCGCCCATCGAACCGATCGTCGCAGTGATGTGCACGAACGGAATACCCGTCTGCTCCGAGAGCGCGTCAAGGTCCTCCTTGATCGTGCCTTTCGGCTCGCCGACATCGATCACGACCTGCGCGCCGGAAGCAAGCAGCGTTTCAAGGTTCAGCTCGCCCTTGCCGCCGTACAGCTGTCCGAGCTCCGGCAGTTGATAGTATTCTGTCGCAAGGAACTGCTCCGCGGTCTTGTCCCACTTCGACGCGATGCCGACGAGTTTATCCGGGCACAGCGCAAACACAACGATCTGCGCCAGCGGTCCGGAAATTGTGACGCGCTCAATGTTCATCGGAAGCTCCACCTCCCGTCCGACGGAATCCGTGAAAAAGAAGGTCTCGGGACCTGCCGGCTCGGGTTCGACCGATTCAGCCGGCTCTTCGGTCGGTTCCGGTTCCGCGACCGGTTCCGGTTCCGCGACCGGTTCGGGTTCCGGCGCGGCGGTCGGCGCCGCATCATCCGGCACGGGCGCCGGTTCCGGTTCGTTCGTCTTTGCGCATCCGACGAGCGCAAACAGCATGCAAAGCGCAAGGAGCGCTGCGATCTTATTTTTCATTTTGCTTTTCCTCCTGTTATATTGCTTGAAACGGGCAGGATCACCGGTCCGCCCGGGGTTTCATAAAGCTGTGCGCGCGTGCCATACAGCATATGGAGCAGCGCCGGCGTCAGCGTCTCATCGGTCGGTCCGAACGCCGCGGCGCGTCCGTCCCGAAGCGCAAGCACGCGGTCCGCGTACCACAGCGCGTGCTGCGGGTTGTGCGTGGACAAAAGCACCGTATAACCGTCCTTTGCAAGCTCCTTCACGACCGAAAGGACGTGAAGCTGGTTGCCGTAATCGAGCGAGGACGTCGGCTCATCCATCAGCAGGATCCTTGCCTGCTGCGCAAGCGCGCGGGCGACGCAGCACAGCTGCTGTTCACCGCCGGACAGCGTATCGAAGCTGCGGTCGGAAAGCGCCGCGATCCCGAGCCGTTCAAGCGCTTCCGCGGCGATCTTCTCCTGCGCTCTGCCCGGCGAAGCGAACGGCGGCAGCGTGTGCGACGTGCCCATCAGCACCGTGTCACGCACGGAAAACCGGAATGAAAGCGCATGCGTCTGCGGGATATAGGCAATGCGGTGTGCCGTTTCCCGCGGAGAAAAGCCGCGAACGTCCGCCCCGTCGACCGTGATCGTGCCGGAATACCGCTTCTGCTCGCCGAGGATACAGCGGAACAGGGTCGTTTTGCCGACGCCGTTCGGGCCGAGAACGGCAAGGAGCTCGCCCTGTGCGGCATCGAAGCTGACGTGGTCAAGCACCGGCGTTTTCTTGTATGCAAATGTGAGATCGCGAACGGATAGGCTCATAGCGTCTTCTCCTTTCGCAGCAGCAGATAGATGAAAAACGGCGCGCCGATCACGGCGGTGAGGATGCCGATCGGGATCTCGGTCGCAAGAAGATTCCGGGAGACGTTGTCGACGAGCAGCAGAAACGCGGCGCCGGTCAGCATGGAGCACGGCAGCAGTCCACGGTTGTCGCTTCCGACGAGCTTTCTCGAAAGATGCGGGATCACAAGCCCCACCCAGCCGATCACACCCGAAACGGAGATCGCCGCCGCGGTCACGAGTGTTGCAGAAAGGATCAGCGCCGCGCGCAGAAGATCGGTGTTCACGCCGAGCGCGCGCGCCTCGCTGTCGCCGAGGGTAAGGAGGTTCAACCGCCACCGGAGAAGCAGCAGCGGAACGAGCCCCGCCGCCATCGGGATCGAGGCGGGCAGGATCGCAGAAAGCCGCGTGCCGGACAGCGAGCCCAAAAGCCAGTAGGTGATCGCGGGAAGCTGGTTCGTCGGATCCGCAACAAGCTTCAGATACGACGTCCCAGCCGAAAACAGCGAACCGATCATGATGCCTGCAAGGATCAGATTGACGGTCCTCTGTCCCGGCGCGCGCTGTGCAACGAGGAACACGAGCGCGACCGTGAGGATCGAACCGAGAAACGCAAAGACGGTGATGTATTTTGCGGAACAGCCCAAAAGGATCGCAAGCGCCGCGCCGAACGCCGCGCCGTTTGAAGCGCCGAGAATGTCCGGCGACGCCATGGGATTTTGAAACACGCCCTGAAACGCCGCGCCCGCCGCCGAAAGCGAGCAGCCGACGAGCATTGCCATGACGATCCGCGGCAGCCGGACCTCGATCACCGCCTTTTCCATGGCGTCCGTCCACGTCACCGGCGTCGGCAGGACGCGATCGAGCCCGATCGCCGTCCATCCCCTATGCGCAAGAATGCGGATCACATCGGCAAACGGAACCGGCATGCGCCCGAACAGAAACGACGCAAAAAACAGAAGAAACAGCACGCCGCCCGAAATCAGCAGCGCCGCCGTTCTTCTGTTTCGTGCCCGATCCTCCGTCATACCGTTCCCCTTCCCATCGTTATTCTTTGAAAAGTATAACACATCGGTCGGCTTTCCTGCAAGCAAATCGGCAATTGTTCGGTATTGCCGCACGCTGTTCCGGATTTCGGCAGAAAAAAAGCCCCGCAAACGCGAGGCTCTGAAGCATGAGGCTTAATCCACCGTGACGGTGCCGGAAACCACCTTGATCTCCATATCGATCCGACCGTCTCCGATCGTCATGAGATCGCCGCTGTTGACAACGGAAAGCGCAGTGTTGAAATCTCCGGAAACCGCGTCGAACCGGATCTTCGCGCCTGCGGTCTTATCGGCAAGCGTGATCTTCACGCTTCCCGAGGAGGATCTGATCTTTACCTTCGACGCACTTGCGATGCCGAGCGTGATGCCGCCGGATGCGCTGTCCACGTCGATCTCGTTTGCGCTGATCTGATCGACGGTCAGTCCGCCGGACGCGGTATCGACGTCAAATGCGCCGGAGACGGAGACTGTGCCGAACGCCGTTGCGCCGGACGCCGTGCTGACCTTGACTTTCTCTGCGGTAAGGGACCGGATATCCGCGCTGCCCGACGCTTTATCGAGATCGAACGTGCCGAGGTCCAGCGTGTTCTCGCTGACGACCTTGCCGGATGCGACGTCAAGACTGAGATCGACAGACGCGGGCAGCTCGACCTTAAGGTCCTTCTTGTCCATTTTGGACAGCGAAAGCTCCTTGCCGGACTTGCAGAATTTGATCCTCAGCGTCGATCCGTCGAGCCACCAGTGCATCTGCTCCTCTTCGGAAAGCTCCTGTTCGCAGCTTTCGGAAACGCTGAGCGTTCCCCTGCCGTTTGAGAGCGTTACGCTGCCGGCAAGCCATTCGATCTCGACCTTCTTGACCTTCGATTCCTCATAGGTAAAGTTTCCCGCCGTGTACTTATCCGCGTTCGTATAGCGGACCGGCACCGAGCAGGAGATCCGAACACAGCCGAACAGCGAGAGCAGCAGTATGCCCGCCAGCAGAATGGCAAAAATACGTTTCATTTTATTTACCTCCGTAAGTGTTTATTGGTTCAATGCCGCCCTGTTCGGCAGCACGGTTTCCAGTTCGTCCACGTCCGCGTCGGTCGTCGACCAGCTCGACGTGAACCGCGCGATCCAATGTCCTTCGTCCGCCCGTCCCCAAAGATCGAAGCCGACAAACGCTCTGAGCCGCTCCGCTTCCGCGTCGGACAGCAAGATGAACTGCTGATTCGTCGGCGAGTTCCACGCAAGCGGATAGCCCTTTTCGAGCAGGATCGTTCGGATGCGCTTTGCGTGCCGGATCGCTTCTTTGCCGATCTGCTCATAGAGTCCGTCGGTAAAGACCGCATCGAACTGCACGCCGAGCACGCGGCCCTTGGCAAGAAGCCCGCCGTGGCGCTTCACCTGCGAAAGCAGCATCTTCGGCGCGCCTTTCGGGAACACGACCGCTTCGCCGCATAAAAGCCCGAGCTTCGTTCCGCCGATACTGAACGCGTCGCACAGCGCCGCAAGATCGGAAAGGGTCAGATCGTTTTCCGGACAGCCCAAGGCGTATCCGAGCCGCGCGCCGTCCACATAGAGCTTCATTTCATACCGGTCGCACAGCACGCGCACGCGCTCCATCTGCGCCTTCGTATACAGCGTGCCGTACTCGGTCGGGTGCGTCAGATAAACCGCCCCGGGACGCACCATATGCTCGTGCGTCGCGTCGGCATAGAAGGTTTTGAGGTATGCTTCGAGCGCATCGACGTCCAGCACGCCGTCGTTCTCCGAAAGCGCAAGGACCTTGTGCCCGGTAAACTCGATCGCGCCCGCCTCGTGCACGTTGATGTGCCCTGTTTTCGGCGAGATCACGCCCTCATACGGCGCAAGCAGCAGGTCGAGCACAATCATGTTCGTCTGCGTGCCGCCGACAAGGAACGTCACCGCGGCGTCCGGCGCCGAACACGCCGTTCTGATCTTCTCCGCGGCGCGCGCGGTATACGGGTCGAAGCCGTAGCCGCTCATCTGCTCCATGTTCGTATCGGTCAGCGCCGCCAAGATCTTCGGATGCACGCCTTCCGTGTAGTCGCATTCAAACGTACGCATGGTCTCCTCCGTTCATTCACTTCGGTTTTCGTCGCTTTCCAGATACGCGGACAGCAGCGCGTCGAGCTGCGGCAGCGCCGTTCTCAGCGAAACCACCGCGCCGTCCCTGAGATAGCAGTGCTTGGAAACGCCCTCCGCGGCAAGCGTGCCGCGCGAAAGGTTTTTGATCCGATATCCGATCTCCAGCATGCGGGTGCTGTACTTGTTGATCCATACGCCGATCTCGACCTCGTCGGAAAACATCGTCGGTCTTCTGTAGTCGATCGAGATCCCGACCACCGGCGAAACGACGCCTTCGCGCTCGATGTCGACGTACCCAAACCCGAGCGCGTCGAGGAACGCCACGCGCGCCTCCTCCATCCATTTGATGTAGTTTGCGTGATGGATCACGCCCATCTGATCGGTCTCGTGATACTGCGCCTTTCTGCGGTATGTAAACATCGCTTTCCTCCGTCCGCCGGTTTGTTGTATTCTATCATATCGCGCCGCGAATGTCACGTTTTTTGAAAAAAACATCCGCGCCCCGCTTGACAGCGGCAAATCCCGTGGTATAATACAGTTAATTGAACAGTTGTTCAACTGTTCTGAATTGGAGGAAAGAAATGGACCGTTTCCCTGTGTGTGAATGTGAATCCGTCCACCAGGACGTTGTGGACACGGTGCGCTCGCAGCTTCTCCACGGCGACGAGGCGATCGACCTTGCCGCGCTGTATAAGCTGTTCGGGGACGGAACGCGCGTGCGCATCCTGCAGGCGCTCCGTCTGCATGAGCTTTGCGTGTGTGATCTCGCGTGTCTTTTGGGCATGACCAAATCCGCGATCTCACATCAGCTCAAGGCGCTGCGTCTAAGTAACCTCGTCCGGTTTCGCCGTGAAGGGCAGAACGTGTTCTATGCCCTTGCCGACGAGCACGTCGAGAAGATCCTGGATCTCGGGCTCGATCATTTGCGCGAATAAACGCGCATTTTCTTTTGACCGAATAGTTGAGCATTTGAACAACCATTGTTTTTCGGAGGTTTTTATGAGCGAACATCACGAGCATGAGCACGAGCACGGCAAGTGCTGCCGTCACGAGCACGAGCACGAACATGAGCATGAGCACGGCGAGTGCTGCCGTCACGAGCACGGGCATGAGCGTTGCTGTGAGCACGGCGAATGCGAACGGCACGAGCATCATGAGGACGGCTGCGGCTGCGGGCATCATCACGGGCACAGCCACGGGGACGCGTGCGGCTGCGGACACGAGCACGGCGGGCACGAAGAAGGCGAAAACCGTACGATGCTGATCCGGCTGATCGTCGGCGCGGTGCTTTTTGCAGGCGGGCTGACCGCGCATCTGCTTCACGCGCCGCTGTACGTCGAGCTGCCGCTTTTCCTTGCGTGCTATGCGGTCGCCGCATACGACGTGGTATGGAACGCGCTCCGCGGGATCGTGCGCGGCAATGTGTTCGGCGAAGCGCTTTTGATGACGATCGCTTCGATCGGCGCGTTTGTGCTCGGCGAATATCCCGAGGGCGCGGCGGTCATGCTCCTCTATCAGCTCGGCGAGTTTTTAACCGACCTTGCGCTCGACCGCTCGCAGGATTCGATCCGCGCGATCCTGGACATCCGTCCGGACACGGCGAACGTCGTCCGGAACGGCGAAACGCTTTCGGTCTCTCCCGCGGACGTTGCGATCGGCGAAACGATCGTCGTCCGCCCCGGCGAACGCATCCCGCTCGACGGCGTGATCCTGTCCGGGACCTCCTCGCTTGACACCCGCGCGCTGACCGGCGAATCGGTGCCGCGCACGGCTCTTACGGGCGACACGGTGCTGTCCGGCTGCATCGCGCTCGACGGCGTGCTTTCGATCCGCGTGGAAAAATCCTTCGGCGAATCGACGGCGTCCAAGATCATTCGGCTCGTGGAGGACGCCGCCGACCGCAAAACGCCCACGGAGCGGTTCATCACAAAGTTTGCGCGCATCTATACCCCCGCCGTGGTCATTGCCGCGGTGCTGCTTGCGGTCGTTCCCTCGCTGATCACCGGCAACTGGGCGGAGTGGATCCACCGTGCGCTGACGTTTTTGGTCATCTCCTGCCCCTGCGCGCTGGTGATCTCGATCCCGCTTGCGGTGTTCGGCGGGCTCGGCGCGGCGTCCAGAGCCGGCGTTCTCATCAAGGGCGGCAACTTCCTCGAAGCGCTGAACAAGGCGCATATGGTGGTGTATGACAAGACCGGCACGCTGACCGAGGGCAGCTTTTCCGTGCGCGAGGTGCTTCCCGCAGACGGCTTCACCGAAGAAACGCTCCTGAACCTTGCCGCCGGCGCGGAATCGTTCTCCACGCACCCGATCGCAAAATCGATCCTCGAAGCCGCGGGCGAACCGATCGGCGACGTTTCCGACGCGCATGCGATCTCCGGCAAGGGCGTCACGGCAGCGGTCGGCGGACACTCCGTCGCGGTCGGCAATCAAAAGCTGATGGAATCGCTGAACCTTTCCGTCACGGACCCCGAAACGGTCGGAACGAAGGCGTTCGTTGCGGTCGACGGAACGTATGCGGGTTGCATCGTGATCGCGGACGCGCTGAAGGCGGACAGCCTTGATACGGTCAAGGCGCTGCGTTCGCTCGGCGTTTCGCGGCAGATCATGCTGACCGGCGACGCAAAGGCGGTTGCGGACGCAGCCGCGAAGGAGCTCTCGCTCGACGGCGCCTCCGCAGAGCTTTTGCCCGATCAGAAGCTCGAAGCGGTCGAAGCGCTGTATAAGGAGCTACCGAAGGGCGGTACGCTGCTGTTCGTCGGCGACGGCATCAATGACGCGCCCGTGCTCAAGCGCGCGGACGTCGGCGTTGCGATGGGCGGGCTCGGAAGCGACGCCGCGATCGAAGCGGCGGACGCGATCATTCCCTCCGACGCGCCGAGCAAGCTCATCGACGCGATCGAAATCGCGCGGAAAACGCACCGCATTACGATTGAAAACATCGTGTTTGCGCTCGGGCTGAAGGCGGTCTTCCTTGCTTTGGGCGCCTTGGGCGTCGCAAACCTGTGGATCGCGGTGTTTGGCGACGTCGGCGTGATGCTGCTTGCCGTTCTGAATGCGCTGCGCGTGCTGAAACGCAGCGGAAAAACCGCGTAAATCCCTTGACTTTCCGGTGCAGAACGGATATCATGATTGCCTGTGAGGTGAAGGAATCATGAAGCAGAAAAAAGCGGCGCTCGCTCCGAAAAAGAAACAGAGCATCATCGGATATTACAAAAAATACGGTTGGAAGATGGCGGCGCGCGACGTGCTGCACGACGTCGTCGGCAGCATTCTCTACGCCGCGGGCATCTATACCTTTGCGGCGACCGCGAACTTCGCCCCCGGCGGCATCACCGGCGTCGCGATGATCATCAACCACTTCTTTCCGTTTCTGCGCATCGGTCTTTTGTCGCTGATCATCAACATTCCGGTCGCGATCATCTGCTACCGGCTATTGGGTCGCGTGTTCTTCTTCAAGTCCGTCAAGAGCATGCTGATCTCGGCATTCTTCCTTGACATCATCTTCCCGCTGCTGCCGCAGTACAACGGCGCGGAAAACCCGCTGCTTGCCGCGCTGTTCGCCGGCGCGTTGTCCGGCGTCGGGCTTGCGATCATCTACATGCCCGGTTCGTCCACCGGCGGCACGGACTTCGTTATCATGAGCATCCGAAAGCTCAAGCCGCATCTTTCGATCGGCTCGATCTCGCTGATCGTCGACGGCGTCGTCATCCTGCTTGGCTGGCCGGTGTTCGGCAACATCAACGCCGTGCTGTACGGCGTGCTGATGACGATCGTCAGCACCACGATCATCGACAAGGTCATGTACGGCACGGGCACG
This sequence comes from Bacillota bacterium, assembly GCA_016286445.1. Lineage (GTDB taxonomy): Bacteria > Bacillota > Clostridia > Christensenellales > CAG-138 > UBA3792. Next base: position 15,240 of record JAEESS010000031.1, on the reverse strand, counting down.
CGGCGCATGCTGCTGGTCGTTTCCGACAAGGCGCAGGAGATCGCCTCCGCCATCATGGAGGAGACCGAGCGCGGCGCGACGCTTGCCGACGTACGCGGCGCGTATACGGGCAAGCCGCATCAGATGATGATATGCGTCTGCAGTAAAGTCGAAGTCTTTACGGCGCGGCGCATCATCAACCGCATCGACGCGAACGCGATCGTGATGCTCACCACCGTCGACGAGGCGTACGGCGAGGGCTTCCTCGAGCCGGACGTAGATTGAATCCATCCGCGGCGCTTGACAGAGCGCCGCTTCTTTTATCGCATACAGGAAAACAACGGGAGGAACGGATGACGGATCGAAAAGCGAGTGTACTTGCATGGCTCGCGCTGGTTCTCGGCATACTCTGCCTGCTCATGACTGCCGTCTGGGCAGCCTTTATCCTGCCGAACGCTTCGATCAGCGAGTATTTCAATCTTGCGGTGTACGTTCTTCTGACCGCTCTGATCCTGCTGGTTGCGGGGTCGGTCCTTGCCGTCCTGTCGCTTGTTTTCGGCATCCTTGCGCTGAAGACCGCAAGCGGGTCCGCCAGAGCGTTTTCGATCGTCGGCATCGTCGGCGGCGCGCTTCTCATCGTCTCGAACGCGCTCTTTTTGATCCTGGCGTGACCCGGATGCTTGACAGCGCGGCGCTTCGATGATACAATACCGGAAAACAACAGGAGGCAAACGAGCGAATGCGCAACTGATCCGTCTTTTTTCCGTAACCCGCAGCCCGCAAATCAATCGGGTCTGCGCAGCGTTGCCGAAAAGCGGATCGCCCTCCTTTTCTCACCGGCTCAGGTCGGCATTTCGGGTCGTTCCCTGCCTTTCGGCAGCGGAGCGATTTTTTGTATTAAGGAAGTGATTTTATGATACAGGCAAGAAACATTACGATCACGATCGACCGCGACATCAAAACGATCGTCGAAGATTTCAGCTTCACCGTGCCGGACGGCGCGAAGACCGCGCTGATCGGCGAGGAGGGCAACGGCAAGTCGACGCTCTTGAAATGGCTCTTTGATCCCGCGCTGGTCGAGGGCTATGCGACGGTTACGGGGTATGCGTCGATCCCGGGCACGAAAGGATACCTTCCGCAGGAGCTGCCGGAAGCCGATCGTGCGCTGTCCGTTTACGAGTATCTGTCCGCGCACTGCCGCGAGGACGCGTTTACGCCGAAGGCGCTCTCCCGCGCGATGAAGGACGTCGATCTTCCCTATGACCTCGCGTATTCGGATCAGAAGATGGGCACACTGTCCGGCGGCGAACGGGTCAAGCTCGCGCTCTGCACGCTTCTGATCAACGACTGCGACGTGCTGTTTTTGGACGAGCCGAGCAACGACCTCGACCTCGACACGCTTCTGTGGCTCGAAGGGTTCCTGCGCTCCGTCAAAAAGACGGTGCTGTACATTTCGCACGACGAGGTTCTGCTTTCGCGCACCGCGGAAGCGGTGATCCACCTTGAAATGGTGCGGCGCAAGAAGATCCCGCGCGCGACGGCGGCAAACATCCCGTACGACGAATACATACAGCGGCGCGACGCGGCGTTCGAGCATCAGGCGCAGGTCGCGCAGTTCGAGCAGAAAGCGTTCCGCGAAAAGAAGGAGCGGTACCTTTCGATCTACAACGCCGTCGACCACGCACAAACGACGCTCACGCGGCAGGATCCTTCGACCGGACGGCTGCTCAAAAAGAAGATGCACACGGTCATGTCGATCGGCAGACGATTGGAAAAGGAGCAGGAAAACCTGACCGAAGCGCCGGAGGCGGAGTGGGCGATCCTGCCGAAATGGCTCGGCGGCGAGGTGAAAAACGGGAAAACCGTGCTCGAATACGGACCCGCCCGGCTTGCGGTCGGAGACCGCGTGCTTTCCGAAGCCGTCGCGATCCGCATTTCGGGTCCCGAGCGCGTCTGCATCGTCGGTCACAACGGCTGCGGCAAAACGACGCTTTTGAAAAGCCTCGTACCGGAGATCGAAAAGCGCGGATACAACGTGTTCTATATGCCGCAGATCTATGCCGATCTGCTGCCCTTGGACCGGCTTCCGGTCGAATTTCTGGCGCCGGACGGCGATAAGGCGTCCGTAACGGAGGCGCGGATCTTTCTCGGCAGCATGAAGTACACGACCGATGAGATGGATCATCCGATCCGTGCGCTCTCCGGCGGACAGCAGGCAAAGCTGCTTCTTTTGAAGGCGATCCTCGACCGCGCGGACGTATTGGTGCTCGACGAGCCGACGCGGAACCTCTCCCCGCTGTCTGCGCCCGCGGTGCGTACGCTTTTACGGGAGTTTCGCGGCGCGATCCTGATGATCACGCACGACCGCAAGCTGATCCAGGAAGCCGCGACGCGCGTGCTGAAGCTTACGGAAGCGGGACTCGTTCCGTTCGACGCATCGACGCTTTAACCGAGCAGAAGATCCATGCCCGTCATCAGCGCAAAGCCGAACAGCACGAACAGCGTTCCGGCAAGCGGACGGTTTTCCAGCGTATCCGGCAGCAGCTCGAACCCGGTGACATACGCCATCGCGCCGGCGGCAAAGCTGAGAAGCCACGGCAGCGCGGGCACGGCGAACCGCGCAAGCGCGATCGTCAGCGCGCCTGCGATCGGTTCGGAAACGCCGGAAGCCACGCCGTACAGAAACGCTTTTCCGCGCCGCACGCCGGACGCGTGCAGCGGCAGCGAGATGATCGCGCCTTCCGGCAGGTTCTGCAGCGCGATCCCGAGCACCAGCGCAAACGCGCTCATCGCCGTGACCGTCCCCTGCCCGGACAAAAGCCCCGCGTACGCCGCGCCGACCGCCATCCCTTCCGGAATGTTGTGCAGGGACACCGAAAGCACCAGCATCCGCGTGGCGTGCGAAACGCTTCCCGTACGCTCATTTCGGAGCGAAAGCCGGTCCCAAAGCGCCAAAAGTCCCGCCCCGAGAAGGAACCCCATGCACGCGGGAAGCCACGGAGCAACGCCCGCCGTCTCCGCCAGCGCTGCGGCGGGAAGCAGAAGACTGAACACCGAAGCCGCCGCCATGATGCCCGCCGCCGCATCGGAGAGAAACCCGCTGACGCGCGCGGGCAGACCGCTTTTCAAAACCAACACCGCCGCGGCGCCTAAGGACGTGCCGAAAAACGGCACCAGCAGCCCCTTGATCGCTTCGTGCATTTCGGTCCCTCCCTTCTTCGGCGTTCGGTCTATCGTATGCCTTCGCGCGGCGTGCGGTGACGAACGGCGTCGAAAATGAGCATAAGTTGTGCTTGACATCGGTTCCGCTCGGGTTTATACTGAATCCAGAAACGAGCACAAGCCCGGTTCGGAATCAGCATGCACGCGGCGGGCCGTCAGTCCGTCAAATATTCAAAAAGCAGAAAGGAACATGATCATGGGAAAGTTTGAAGTCAAAGAAGTAAAGTCCGGAATCAAGTTCAATCTGAAGGCGGGCAACGGCGAGGTCATCGCGGTAAGCGAGATCTACACCACCGAAAACGCCTGCATGAACGGCATTGAGAGCGTCAGAAAGTCCTGCATGGGCGAGATCGAAGATCAGACCGTTGAGGGATTTGAAGTCAAGAAGCATCCGAAGTTCGAAGTCTATAAAGACAAGGCGGGCGAGTTCCGTTTCCGTCTGAAGGCAAGAAACGGCGAGATCGTCGTCACCGGCGAAGGCTACAAGGCAAAGGCAAGCTGTTTGAAGGGCATCGAGAGCATCAAAAAGAACGCGCCCGAAGCGCCCGTCGTCAAAGTCGAAGAATAACCAAGCGCACCGCAAGCCCGTCCGCAAACCGGACGGGTTTGTTTTATAATGTTCACACTCTGTTGACAAACTCGTGAAAATCAGATGGTATAATAGGGTAACGAATCGTAAAGTCCGTGTTTTCGGGCTTTCGGGAAAGGAACCGCATTGAAGTTCCCCGAATGGAGTAAAAAACAAACCATACTGATCGGCGTGCTTGCGGGCGTTCTGGTCTGCGCGGTCATGCTTCTCGTCGCCATCGCAACGCGTCCCGCTGAGACGGCGCTGCTTGACGAACCGGAGGACGAGAGCATCGAGCTGGTCGAGGAACGCGCCGTCACCCTCGTGGAGGAATCCACGCCCCCGCCGGATCTGTCCCTGATCTTCCGCGCGGACAGCGCAAATCCGCTGCCGGAGGACGGCGCCGTCCTGTCGCTCGGCGAAGCGTATACGATCGGCGGCACGGTCTATTCAAACTATCCGCTCGACACCGTCACGGTCACGATCTCCTGCTCGCACAACAGCAAAAAACTGTACCCGTATAAGAAGGCGGTCCATTTTAAGCGCGTCAGCACCGGCGTCTATTCCCTGTCCGAAGCCGCAACCGACGAGGGCGTTTCGCTTGCGTCGCTCGTCGATTTTTCCGAGCTGCTCGTCGGCGTGCACACGCTGAAGCTCAGCGCATCGGTCAAAGGCACGCGCAGCGTCGAGCTCGCCCGCTGCTCGTTCTATGTGCTCGGCGACGAGTGGGAAACGATCACCAAGAGCAATTTCCCGGATTCCTACCCGGAAGCTTTGAAGTTCTTCGGCTCGAACGAGCGTTTCCTCTATCGCTATCAGTGGGTCAACGGGCGCTATATCGTCGCCGACCCCGAATGGGAAAAGACCTACATCACCGAGATCCAGGGCTATCCGGAGGGCATGCAGTGGCTGATGCACGTCGACGCCGTTCCGTACTTTGAGCGGGCGTTCGACTACCTCGAAACATCCTATGTGCGCGTGCACGGTACAAACGGCGACACCGGCGTAATAAAAGCGATCTCGCTCATCACGGAATACAACGGCTGCTATGTTTCGCGGTTCACCTCCAGTCTCAAATCCATCAGCCATCACACCTTCGGCACGGCGGTCGACCTGAACGCCTCGATGGAGCCGAACAAGAACAACGACGCAAACCACGCGGTGATCGACGACGACGTCAAGGGACATCTCGTGTATAACGGCATCCTGGATGAAAACGGCGTCAAATACTACGATTTCACCTACGACGGCGCGTATCCGAACGACCCGAACGGCGTGCCCCAGACCTGTGTGAACTATCTTCTGTATGAGTTTGGTTTCTTCCGCGCGGGCTTCGACTGGGCGCACTACTATAAATCGACGAGCGACGCGATGCATTTCTGTCTGAGCGAATATGTCACGCACAAGCATGACGACAAAAAATACGGGCTCCGGAAGGTATACGAATACATCGGATCCGCGGCGGAAAGCTCGCCCTCTCCGGAAGGATCGCCCTCCGCTCCCCCCTCTTTGAACCCGTAAAAAACCGACGCTGCGCGCGGTGCGGACCTTTTCCGCGCCGCGTTTCTTTTTGACCGTTCCATGAAGGAAAATCGAAGAATTTTGGACCTTTTTGTAACCCTAAAATGAATAATCGGATATTTTGAAAACACATTTTGAAGAAACATCGAAAATCGGCACAAGCGCAAAAAAGTGTGCTACGATACGGCTCACAGGAGGTGGATCGTATGAAAACGCTGAATCGCTTTGCCGTTTTGACCGCGGCGGCACTGTTTTTGTTCTCTCCTTTGCTCGCCCGCCCCGCCGCTGCGGAGGCGCGCGCCGCCATCGTGTTTGAAAGCAACGACATATCGGTGGACGTCCCCGAGCAGAACGAGCAGCTTACCGAACAGATCCGTTCGATCTACAAGAAAGCAAAGAAGGCGGCAAGAAAGAAGTCCTTCAAGGGCAAGTGCGGCTACTATGTCGGACTGCAGCTTCAAAAGCTCGGCATCAACAAAAAATACGTCGGCAGCAACGGAAACCGCGCGTTTGACATCTATAAGGACAAAACCGAGACCTCCGGCGGATACAGCATCACCGCATACCCGGCAAAGAACTACACGCTGAAGGAAGCGTTGGAGGCGATCGAACGGGACGATCCGCACGCGCGGAACATCCTTGTGGGCTTTGAGAAAGGCACGAGCAAGGCCGGCAAAAAATACGGGCACGTCATGTTCATCCACGGCATCGAAAACGGCATGGTCTACTTCTCCGACAGCTACGCCCAGACCGTCGACGGCAAGCGCTACAAGGAGGGCGAGCCGATCGTCTGCTCCATCGCGACCTTTGCGCAGCGCTACAAAAAATACAAGCTCGACGGTGTCATCCATTTTGGTTAACATCCTCTCGCGCACATACAATACATGCAAAAAAGCACCGGATAACCGGTGCTTTTTCGTGTTGTGTTTCAGGATTACCGACCGAACTGGCAGTCGTTGTTGCCGGAAACGGTGGTCCACATCTCGAGCATGTTGATCGGGTCGTTGAAGTCCGCGATCCAGCCTTCACGCGCGAAGTCGAAGTTGCCGGCTTTGCGCTCCTCGAGGAAGACGTTCCAATCCTGCTGCTGGATGCTGAGCTCGATGCCGATCTCTGCGAGGTCCTGCTGGATGGATTCCGCGATCTTGATGTGACCGGAGGTCGTGTTGGTGAGGTAGACGAGCTGGATCGGGGTCTCCGCAGACAGCTTGCCGTCTTCGCCGAACTTGTAGCCGGCTGCCTTCAGGAGCGTACGGGCCTTTTCAACGGTCGCCGCATGGTCCTTGTTGGTCGCCTTTGCATCGAAGTAGCCCTCTTCCGCGGTCTTCTTGAAGATGCCGCCGTTGCCGTCCGCCATGCCGAGCGGGATGAACGCGTTTGCCGCGACCTGACCGGTCTGGCCGATGTTCTCGCAGATGTAGTCACGGTCGATGAGGATCATGAACGCTTCACGCATGCAGGTCGCCTGCTCCGGCGTCTTGCCTTCAAAGATCTTGCTCTTGCAGTTGAACGCCGCATAGTAGGTGCCGAGCTCGTCGACGATGTGGAATTCGGGGTTACTGAGCAGGTTCGCGACTTCGTCGGTCGGGACGGAGTCTGCGAAGTCAAGGTTGCCTGCGTTGTATGCCGCAAAGATCGCCGTATCGTCCGCAGAGAGCATGTACTCAAGCTTCTCGACGGTGACCTTGTCCGCATCGTACCAGTAGGGGTTCTTCTCGTAGGTCATGGAGGTGTCATGCTTCCAATCGGTGCAGACGTATGCGCCGTTGGAAACAAAGCCCGCTTCCTGGCACCAGCCGCCCGGAGAGGTCTGCCAATCCGCATACGCTTCGACAGCAGCCTGCTTGACCGGATAGAAGGTCGGGAACGCCATCAAGTCTTCCATGTATGCGCACGGCGCGTTCAGCTCGAACACGAGGGTGAGCGCATCGGGTGCTTCGACCGCGATGTCCGGGAAGTTCTTGAAGTTGTCGAACATGTAAGCATAGTCGGCACCGGTCGCATCCGCAGCCGCGCGCTTCCATGCATAGACGAAGTCAGCAGCCGTCAGGTCGGAACCGTCGGACCACTTGAGGCCTTCCTTCAGCGTGACGGTGTAGGTGCAGCCGTCTTCGCTGACCGTGTAACTCGCCGCACATGCCGGAACGGGCACGCCGTCTGCATTGTAGGTATACAGGCCGGAGAAGGAGTTTGCCGCGAGGCAGGCACCGTCAACGGAGCTGTTCAGCGCGGGATCCAGATAATCCGGTTCGCTGGAGAGCTGCAGACGAAGGGTCGTCTCACCGTTGGTCATCTTCGAATACATGAAGAACTTGGTCGCATACGGGTTCGAGTAGATGCCTTCCACATAGGGCTTCTGCAGATAGATATCGTTGTAGTAGTAGATCGGGATGACGCAGTTGGTCGCCATCAGGATATCCTCCGCCTGATGCATCAGCTCGGTACGCTTTGCAAAGTCTGTCTCCGACTTGATCTGCGCGATCAGCTCATCATACTTTGCCCAATCCTTGACCGGGTCGATGAACGATTTGCTGACGAGCGTTGCGGCATCGGGAGCCTCTTCCGTATTCCCATTACCGCTGTTGTTCTCGGGCTTTGTTGTACAGGCCACAATCGAAACCACCATCAAAGCCGCAAGGAGAAGTGCTAAAAACTTCTTCATTACCTGTTTTTCCTCCTGATTTTTATTTATAGCCCTTTCGGGGAGCTATCGGGTTACTTGACCCAGCACGCGACCAGATGGTCGCCGCCGCGGTCACTGAGGGGCGGACACTCCTCTGCGCACTGCTCCGTCGCGTAGCGGCAGCGTGTGCGGAACGGGCATCCGCTCGGACGCTTCAGGGGACTCGGCACGTCGCCTTCGAGGATGATCCTCTGGCGCGCGCGGGTCACGTCCGGGTCCGGGATCGGCACTGCGGACAGCAGCGATTCCGTGTAGGGGTGGATCGGGTGATCGTTCAGCTCGTCGGCGTCCGCGATCTCCACGATCTTGCCGAGATACATGACGGCGATGCGCTTGGAGATGTGGTGGACGACCAGAAGATCGTGCGCGATGAACAGATACGCGACGCCGAGCTTGCTCTGCAGTTCCTCAAACATGTTGATGATCTGCGCCTGAATGGATACGTCGAGCGCGGAGACCGGCTCGTCGCAGACGATAAAGTCGGGCTTGACCGCCAGCGCGCGCGCAATGCCGATACGCTGCCGCTGACCGCCGGAAAACTCATGCGCATAGCGGGTCGCATGCTCCGCGTTCAGTCCTACGATCTCCATAAGCTCAAGGATGCGTTCGCGGCGTTCCTTGCGGTTCGCACAGAGCTTATGAACGTCCAGCGGCTCGCCGATGATGTCCTCGACCGTCATACGCGGATCAAGCGACGAATACGGATCCTGGAACACCATCTGCATCTTTTTGCGCATGTGCAAGATGTTTTTCTCCGTAACGAGCTCGCCGTTGAAGTATACTTCGCCGGCAGTCGGCTTATAGAGCCGCAGGATGGAACGCCCCGCCGTCGTCTTGCCGCAGCCGGATTCGCCGACCAAGCCGAGCGTTTCGCCTTTTCCGATCGTAAAGGAGATGTCGTCCACCGCCTTCAGCGGGATCGTCTTTGCAAAGCCGACCTTGACCGGAAAATACTGTTTGAGATTCCGTACATCAACCAATGTTTCACTCATTGCGGGACGCCTCCTCAAATGCAGCTTTTACATTCACCCAGCACGCCGCCTTATGATTCTCGTTGATGGTGATCTCCTGCGGGATCTCCGAAAGGCAGATCTTCATCGCGTTGTCGCAGCGCGGGCAAAACGCGCAGCCTTTCGGCAGGTTCAGCATGTTGATCGGCGTGCCTGCGATCGGAATCAGCTTCTGTTTCATGTTGCCGACGTTCGGGATCGAGCGAAGCAGCCCCTTCGTGTATTCATGCTTCGGGTTGTAGAAGATCTCACGCGCGGTACCGCGTTCGCAGATACGGCCGCCGTACATGACGATGATATTGTCGCACATATCGGCGATAACGCCGAGATCATGCGTGACGAGAATGACCGCCATGCCCATCTTCTTCTGCAGCGACTGGATCAACTCGAGGATCTGCGCCTGAATCGTCACGTCCAAAGCCGTCGTCGGTTCGTCGGCGATCAGAATGTCCGGTTCGCAGGCGAGCGCCATCGCGATCATGACGCGCTGCCGCATGCCGCCGGAATGCTCGAACGGATACTGCTTCATGCGCTTTTCCGGCTCGTTGATGCCGACCAGCTCCAGAAGCTCCTTCACGCGCGCATCCGCGTCCTCGCCGCGGCGATTGGTGTGCAGAATAACTGCTTCACGCATCTGATTGCCGATCGTAAAGACCGGATTCAGGCTTGTCATCGGATCCTGGAAGATGATCGAGCAGTTCTTGCCGCGGAAGTTCTGCATCTGCTTGTCGTTCCATTTCGTGAGATCCTCGCCCTTGAACAGCACCTTGCCCTCGGTGATCCTGCCTGTATCGGCAAGGATCTGCATGATCGAATATGCCGTAACCGATTTGCCGGAACCGGACTCGCCCACGATGCCGAGGATCTCCCCGGGATTCAGGTCAAAATTGACGCCGTTGACCGCCTGTACTTCACCGTTGTCGGTGAAGAACGAAGTGTGCAGATTCTGTACGCTCAATAATGTCTCACTCATAGCCGTCACCTCTTCAATTTCGGGTCGAACGCGTCGCGAAGACCGTCTCCGAGCAGGTTCAGACTCAGAACGATCAGACAGATCACGATCGCCGGGAAGATCAGCTTGTACGGATAGCTTTGCAGGCCTTCACGCGCAGCGTTCGCAAGTGAGCCGAGCGAGGGCATCGGCGCCTTGACGCCGATCCCGACGAAGCTTAAGAAGCTCTCCGTAAAGATCGCCGACGGGATCTGCAGCGCCGTCGAAATAATGATGACCGACAGACAGTTCGGGAGAATGTGCTTCCGAATGATCCGGCCCGGCTTTGCGCCGATGGACTTTGCCGCAAGGACGTATTCATTTTCTTTGATCGAAAGGATCTGCCCGCGGATCAGACGCGCCATGCCGACCCAGTACAAAAGACCGAATACGATGAACAGACTGACCATGTTGGTCCCGAGCTTTGCAAGCAGCGAACCGCTCGAGAATTTCAGGACCTCGTTCAGAACGACCGACAGCAGAATGATCATCAGCATGTCAGGCAGCGAGTAGATGATATCGACGATACGCATCATCACAAGGTCGACCTTGCCGCCGAGATAACCGGAAATGCTGCCGTACAGCATGCCGATGATCAAAACGATGATGGAGGCAAAGAAGCCGATGAAGAAGGAGATTCGCGTGCCGTATACGACACGGATAAAGTAGTCGCGGCACTGTTCATCGGTCCCGAACAGATGCGGGAACCGTGTTCCGCCGTTATCAATGTATTCCTGCTCCATCTGACTGTATGTGAACGGAGCAAGGTTCTTTGCGCCCTTGTCGCGGATGCCGTTGACGGAGAGGATCTCCTCGTACTTGTAGGGAACGATCATCGGCGCAAAGGTGATGATCAGAAGAATCAGAACGATCACGACGATGCTCATGACGGCAAGCGGATTTTTGAAGAGCTTGCGCATACCGTCCTTGAAGAACGTCGTGCTTTCGCCCATAACGTCCTGCTGCCGTTTTTCATCATCGGTCGCGGGAATGAACGATTCCTGCGAGAACTTCGACAGATCGATCTGCAGGCTGAGAGGATTCTTTTTGAAGGAATTGTTTTCTTTCATCGATGTACCCCCCTCAATCGTACTTGATGCGCGGATCGACGAGCTTGTACAGAAGATCGCAGATCAGGTTTGCGATGACCATCAGCGTCGCGAGAAAGATCGTCGTCGCCATGATCATGGTATAGTCGCGGTTGGTGATCGCCGTGACGAACTTGCTTCCCAGACCGCCGACCGTGAAGATCGTTTCAATGACCATCGAGCCCGTGATGATGTACGCAATCTGCGGACCCGCGTAGGTGATGACCGGGATCAGAGAATTGCGCAATGCGTGCTTGAAGATCATCTTGAACTTCGATACGCCCTTTGCGCGCGCTGTGCGGATATAATCCTGACTCAAGGCGTCCAGCATGCTCGTCTTGGAAAGACGCGTAATGTATGCCATGGGATATGCCGACAGCGCAATGACCGGAAGGACATAGTTGTTGCTGTTCGCATCCCAGACCGGCACCCATTTGAGTTTGATGCAGAACAGCAGCAGCAGGAGCGTTGCCAGAATAAAGCTCGGAACCGCCGTAAACAGTGTGGAAAAGAAAACGATCAAACGATCCGGCAGTTTATTGCGCATCAAAGCCGCCATGCTTCCGAAAACCGTGCCGAAAATCAGCGCAACAGCCATTGCCGAAACACCGAGCTTTGCGGAAATCGGAAATGCTTCTCCGATGATCTTTGTAATCTCGCGTCCGTTCTTCAAAGAAACGCCGAAATCGCCCTTGAACAGGTTCCGCATATAAAGCAGGAATTGCTGCCAGACCGGCTTATCCAGATTATATCGCGCGTTCAGCGCGTCGATCGTCGCCTGGCTCAGCGCTTTTTCTTTGTTGAACGGTCCGCCCGGAACCGCATGCATCAGGAAAAACGTGATCAAACAAATGATGAATACCGTCAGTATCGCAAGAAGTATGCGTTTGACTATGTATTTTACCACATCATCCTCTCCTTTCCTTTCTTTTACCTTCTCCGGAGCATACCCCGCATCCGAAAAAGCCTGCCGATAGACGGCACAGTTTTAACTGTACACAAATGTATTGTAATACAATCCTGCGTGAAAAGCAATCAAAAAATTAATATTTGTTCATTTTTTCCCGTGTATAAGTGCATATGCCGTGTTTTCAATCGATAATTATGCACAAATCCGATCGGTCGTCCGATAGAAGATGCTGCTTTTTGCGTGCAAAAAAGAGCGGATCCTCGGCTTTTCAGCCGTTGATTTGCTTATGCCGTCCCTGCTTTTTTCGACGTCCTCGCCCTTTTTTTTGCTGCGGACGAACCGCCGTTCTTTTCCGCAGACTTCCCTGCGCGGCCTTTGCGCGACGCTGCAAAAAAGCACAAGCCCGACGGCGGCGTCCATTTCGGTTCATTTACTCCCGCGCACATAAAAAAGCACCGGATCTCTCCGGCGCTTTTTCTTGCGCTGCCGTTATTTGACTTTAAAGCTCTTGACGTTCGACCACTCGCCGAAGTAGGTCATGCCGTTGAACACATGATACGACCGCACACGGACGTAATAGGTCTTGCCGCTTAAGAGGTTCTTAATCACGGTCGACGTCGTCTTCGGATTCGCGATCTTGATCGCCGCCGCGTTCTGCCTGAAATTCTTATCGGTCGCGTACTGGATCTGATAACCGGAAAAGACCGAGCTGCCGTCCCACGCAGCCGTCATCTTCTTCGAGCCTGCCGTGAGGCTCTTCAGCGTACGCGTCGTGATGCGGACGGTGGTCTTTAAGGGACCGATCTCGCCGAGATTGAAGTTGTCGCCGACGTTTCCGCCGATCTGCGCGCCCGTTACGGGATCGGTGCGCCGCGCAAAGTATGCCTTGACGCCGTACTGATACCGCGTGCCCGCATATACCTTGGTGTCCGTCCAGTTCAGCGCAGTCGTGTTGTTCCAGCGTTCAAACGTCGTCCAGCCGTCGGTCGTTGTGCTCCACGCCCTGCGGTAAATGACGTATCCCGCGGCGCCTTCGACCTTGCTCCAGGAGATCTTAATGCCGTCCTTGACGTTCGCGACCGTCGTGGTCGTCGTGGCAGGCAGATAGATCTTGAACCATGCTTTCACCTTGCCGGCATAGTCCTTCTTGAACTTGACGATCACATATGCCGTTCCGGCGTCGGTGTTTTCGCGGTATTCATAGGTATACTTTTCAGACGAAACAACGGTGCCGTCCTTCAGCTTGACGGTAAACCGAGGCGTCTTCGGCGTTCCGTCGGCGACGGTATACGGTGTTGTGCCCTTGAACTGCAGATCGTTCGGGTTCCATTCGATCGTGCCGTCAGATTCGGGCTTGTCGAGATAATGCCAGGTCGCGTTCAAAAGATCATCGTTGAGTCCGCTGTCCTCGCAGACGGTCAGCTCCTCGTTCCGTTCGGACTCCGTGCCGAGATAGTACACGTCCGATAGCTTGTAGCAGAAAGCAAACGCACCTTCATCGATGCTTGTGACGTTCAGCGGGATCGTGATATCTTCCAGATTCGAGCATTCCGAGAATGCGTAGGATTTGATGATCCGAACCGGATCCTGCAGCTTGACGGAAACGAGGTTTTCGGCGCCGCTGAACGCATAATCCAGAATATCCGTGACGCGATCGGGCGTATAGAAGATGGACTGCGGTTTGGCACAAAGATATGTGTGCAGCGTTTTTTCATCCCCTGTCAGCAGAACGCCGTCGTCAATCAAGTAATACCGATTCCTCGGATCCTCCGAGAAGTTTTTCGGCAACAGGTTCCGGCAGAAGGAAAATGCGCCTCTGCCGATCGATTCGGTGCTTGCTTCGATATAAAACGATTCGAGCCCGCTGTAGGCAAAAGCAAACACGCCGATTTCCTTCACGTTGCGAGCCGTAATGCCGCGAAGAGACTCGCAGTCGGCGAATGCGCCCGCGCCGATACAGGTAACGCTATCGGGGAGCTCAGTCTTCTTCAGACTGACCGCTTCATTGAAGGCGTCATTTCCGATGGTTACCAGACCATTCGGGAAGTTGATATCCTCCAGATTGTCGGCGGAGGAAAACGCGCAGGAACCGATCGACGTGATCCCGTTCGGGAGAATGACGTGCCGGATCCTCCGTTTGTTTTTCGGTAATAAGAAAGACCGTTTTCCATTTTGGTTTTATCGATTTGCGATTTTTTGAAAAAAAGTGTTCCGGCAAACCCGCGCCGCATCGCGACACGGCATCTCCGTCCCCTCTGCTCCTGAACGCATCTTCCCATACAGAATCATATACCGTTGACAACCGTCGTTCAATGTGCCGGGTATGCGCATACTCCGCGGCAATACAAAAAGGAACCGATTTTGTCGGTTCCTTTGGCTTCGGTCGCTTATTTGGTCATGTTCGCGATCTCTTCCGCAAAGTTGTCCTTGCGCTTTTCGATGCCCTCGCCCTTCTCGTAGCGCACGAATGCCAGGACCTTGCTTGCATTCTTTGCTTTCAGCATGTCCTTGATCGTGATGTCCGGGTTCTTGACGAACTGCTGTTCTTCAAGGCAGACTTCCTTATAGTACTTCTGCATACGGCCGTCGACCATCTTCTCGATGATCGCGTCGGGCTTCGGCTTTGCGGCGTTCGCATTCTCTTCCTTTGCGGTCGCCAGCTGGACGGCGCGCTCACGGTCGATGAACTCCTGCGGAAGATCCGCACGGCCTACGCAGACGGGAGAAGCCGCCGCGATCTGCAGTGCCACGTCGTGCATGGCTTCGGGATCGCTCGGTTCTGCAAACTGCACGAGGACGCCGCGGCTGCCGCCGAGGTGGATGTATGTGTCGACTGCGCCTTCCATGCGGACGAAGCGGCGGATCGTTATCTTCTCACCGATCTCCGCAACCGCTGCGGTCTGCAGCGCCTGGACGGTCTGACCGTCGATCTCGCTTGCCATCAGCGCGTCGAGATCCGCGGGGTTCGCTTCCACGACCTGCTTTGCGATCATCTTGACGAAATCCTTGAACCGATCGGTCTTTGCAACGAAGTCAGTCTCGCAGTTGACCTCAACGAGCGCGGCAACATTGCCCTCGCGGTAATCGGCAACAAGACCTTCCGCCGCAATGCGGCCTTCCTTCTTCGCGGCCTTTGCAAGACCCTTCTCACGCAGGAAGTCGATCGCCTTTTCGACGTCGCCGTTCGTTTCCACGAGCGCCTTCTTGCAGTCCATCATGCCGGCGCCGGTGCGCTCACGCAGTCCCTGTACGTCTTTTGCGGTAAAGT
>JAEESS010000030.1 GCA_016286445.1 Bacillota bacterium | reverse complement strand
CGTCATGCATGGAATTGACCCAGAACGGCGCCCATGCCTGCAGGAATACGCCGAACGGTGCATACTGTTCGTAAGCTGCGTTGTCGAGATCGGAATGACCGTGGTCATACTGATCGAGCGCAAGCACGACATAGCCGCGGCGCGAAAGTTCGATCGCGTTCGCGTCCTGCATCTCCGCGGAGTTCAGATAGCCGTGCGTGACGATAATCGTAGGACGCGGGTTATCTGCCCCTGCCCCCTTCGGCATGTACAGAAGACCGCTGAGTTTGCCGTTTGCCGCATCAAAAGAAATGCGCGAGACTTTCGTTCCCATCGCGCCTGCATTGAAAACGGACGCCAGAATGCTGCCGATCAGGATCAGCGCGAGCCCGATGCAGATGGCGATCAATGCTCTTTTTTTCATTTCTTTTCCTCCCTCTGTTCGTTTTATTGTTTCCTTCGGAAACTTTACAATTATATTATATACTATACCCTTTTGATTTGCAAGCATTTTATAGGATGTATGTAGTTTATTTACAAATAAACAATCGTTTTTATATTGCGGTACAGAGTGATTTTTGGTATGCTTTGATCGGAACGAATGAAAGGGGCAACATGTGTGAAACTTGAATGGATGGGCGAAAACCGTGAAGTCGTCGAAGCGCTGATCCGCTACTGCAACATTTATGCAGGTGTGTATCGGATCGAGAGAATGTGTTTTCGCGGGATCACGTATTCCTATGCGCAGATACAGGTGCTGGAATATCTCTTGGAAAACGAGGAGCGAAATGAGAACATGTCCTCGATCGCGCAGCGTCTCGGCATCAAGCGGAGCAACTTCACGAAGATCGTCACACGTCTCTGCAAAAAGGGACTGGTCGAAAAGGTCCGGGTGCCCGGCAGCCGCCGGGATCTGAACGTCGTCGTGAACGAGCTCGGTCGGGAGCTGTATGAGGATTACGCAAAGGGCGTTCTGAAACGGCACTTCGAGCCGATGTTCCGCTATCTCGATCAGCTGGATCCTGAATCGCGTGCGCTTGTCCGCGACGCGCTGTTCCGGTCGATGGGAAAACGAGACAGAAATGAAGAATGAAGAACGAATAATGAAGAATGGAGGAGGGTTTTCCTGCGGAAAATCTTCTTATTTTTTTGGATTGCTTACAAGAGATGTGGCTTCAGAGAAGCCGTACGCGGTCAAGTCCCAACCTATTCATACCAAAAACAAATACCACCCGCAAGGGGTTGTTGTCATCATATCGGCAGATGGGACTTCTTCCGGCGGTATCAGACTCGTCTGCTTGTTCTCCGAACTGCGCAGCCGGTCTTACCGCCGCAAGCCACCCGCTATTCAATGCCGCACTGCGGCATTGAATACGGCTTCAGAGAAGCCGTACGCGGTCAAGTCCCTTCCATCTATACCAAAAAACAAATACCACCCGCAAGGGGTGGTATTTGTTTTTGGTGCGGCAGATGGGACTTGAACCCATACGCCTGCGCACACGCACCTCAAACGTGCCTGTCTGCCAATTCCAGCACTGCCGCGCATCGTGTATTATACGATGACGAATCAAAAAAGTCAAGACCGAATTTTGGATTTTTTCGGATTCCCGTTCGGCGCTTGCGATCGCCCCGCCGACATGCTATACTGAACCTATGCAGCGTATGGAGATCACGCATCCCTTTCCCCCGTTCTATCGGGCGGATTCGCATATCCTGATTCTCGGCAGCTTTCCCTCGGTCAAATCCCGCGAGCAGCTGTTCTTTTACGGTCACCCGCAAAACCGGTTCTGGCGTGTGCTCGCCGCCGTTTTTGAAGACGAAACGCCCCGCTCGATTCCCGAAAAGCGCGCCTTTTTGGAGCGGCATCGGATCGCGCTTTGGGACAGCATCGGGCGCTGCACGATCGAGGGCAGCTCGGACAGCTCGATCCGCGACGTCGTCCCGAACGATCTTTCCGTGATCCTTTCCGCCGCGCCGATCGCCGCGATCTTCTGCAACGGAAAACAGTCCTTCGATTGCTACTGCCGCTATATTCTCCCCTCCCTGCATCGCGAAGCGTCTGTTCTTCCCTCGACCAGTCCGGCAAACGCCGCGTGGCGATTTGAACGGCTTGTCGATGCGTGGCGCGTGATCCGCACGGTCTGATGCTTGCAATCCGAAAAGATATATTTCGTCATTATCTGCGTTTCTTTACATAATTGTTCTTGCTATTTATCGATTGGATGTTATAATGGTTCCATTGTCTGGATTTTGAAGGGGTAATTTGTATGAACATTACCGTTGTGTGCGACGTGCTCGGGGAAGCGAATAACGGCACGACGATCGCAGCGCTGAACCTGATCCGCGCCATGAAGGAGCGCGGACATACCGTCCGTGTCGTCTGTTCCGATCGGAACCGGAAGGACCTGGACGGTTTTTATATCGTCCCGACGCTCAACCTCGGACCGCTGAACGGATACCTAAAGAAGAACGGCGTTTCAATCGCGCGACCGGACGCAAAAATCATCAGCGAAGCGATCGAAGGCGCGGACGTCGTGCATTTCATGACGCCGTTTTCCCTTTCCCGCAAGGCGATCAAGCTGGCAAAGAAGAAGAACATCCCGCTGACCGCGGGCTTCCACTGCCAGGCGGAGAATTTCACCTCGCATCTGTTTTTGAAGGACTCAAAGATCATCAACCGGCTGTTCTACCATACGGTCTGGGGCATCGCGTATCACAACTGCGCACGGATCCACTACCCCACGCAGTTCATCCGCGACACCTTTGAGCACACGATCCGCCGCGAAACGCCCGGCGTTGTGATCAGCAACGGCGTCAACCGCGCGTTCCATCCGGTCGAGGTCGAGCCCGATCCGAAGTACGACGGCAAGATCGTGATCCAGTTCACCGGGCGGCTCAGCAAGGAAAAGACGCACAAGGTCCTGATCGACGCGGTCGCCATGTCGAAGTACAAAGACCGGATCCAGCTCGTCTTTGCGGGCATCGGACCGCTGCGCGACAAGCTGGAAAAGCGCGGACAGAAGCTTCCGAATCCGCCGGAGTTCCGCTTCTTCTCGCGGGAGGACCTTGTGAAACAGCTCAATCGCGCATATCTGTACGTCCATCCCGCCGAGATCGAGATCGAGGCGATCGCCTGTCTCGAAGCCATCGCCTGCGGGCTCGTTCCGGTCATTGCAAACTCGCCCCGCAGCGCGACGCGCTACTTTGCCCTCGACGAGCGGAACCTCTTCCACAACAAGGACGCAAAGGACCTCGCAAAGCGCATCGACTACTGGATCGAGCATCCCGAGGAAAAGAAGGCGCTTGCCGAGCGCTATAAAGGCTTTGTGGAACAGCACGAATACGAACACTGCATGGACCGGATGGCGGAAATGCTGTCCGACGCGGTAAAGGAGCATCAGCATGAGCAAGATCCATGAACCGAAGCGCGTCATCTATTACCGTGACGCCGAAAACGAAGACTACGCCGGGACCAACATCAACACCAAAGCGGTCGGCGCGGATTTCCCGTTCGCTCCGATCGGCGTGATCTGGAAATTCCTTGCGTTTATCGCGTACTATGTGATCGCGATCCCGCTCGTGTTCTTCTACTGCTACGTCGTCTGCGGCTTCCGTGTGAAAAACCGCAAGGCGATCAAAAAGATCCGCAAAGGCGGCTTCTTCCTTTATGCGAACCACTCGCACTTTACCGACGCGTTCCTGGCGCCGATCGTGGCGTTCCCGAAGCGCGCGTACGTCATCGTCGGACCCGATACCGTCTCCATCAAAGGGCTGCGGAGCTTTGTGCAGATGGTCGGCGCGATCCCGATCCCGCAGGGGCTTCGGGGCATGGCGTCGTTCCTGGACGCGATCCGGCTCCGTACGGAGGAGAACTGCTGCATCAGCGTGTTCCCCGAGTCGCACATCTGGAACTACTGCACGTTCCTGCGCCCGATGAAAAGCGGCTCGTTCCGCTACCCCATCCACCTCGGTGTACCGAGCGTTGCTGTTGCAGTCACGTACCAGCAGCGTAAGCTCTCTTTCATCAAGCAGCCGAAGCGCACGGTGTATATCTCCGATCCGTTCTTCCCGGATGAAACGCTTTCCCCCAAAGAAGCGCAGCACAAGCTGCAGAACGAGGTAGAGACGTTTTTGAGGGACAAGCTCGAAACTTACTCCACCTACAAATACTTCGACTACCGCAAGGCGGACGAAACCGAGAACGCGTGACCCGCGTTCTTTTTTTGCGCCGAAATCGTTGCGTTTTGCCGGTCTGTTGAGTATAATGTGAGTATCAATATGGGGAGGTGTGGGCATGGTCACCAAAAAGCCGTTCGGTGTGACAAAGGACGGAACGGACATCACGGCATACACGATCACAAACGGTCGCGGGATCGCCGTGACCGTGCTCGATTACGGTGCGACGCTGCAGTCGGTCGTGCTGCCGCACAAAGGCGAGCGCGTCGACGTCGTGCTCGGATACGATACGATCGAAGAATACGAGAATAACGACGGTTACCTCGGCGCGTCGATCGGACGGTTTGCCGGACGGATCCCCGATTCGCTTCTGCGTATCGGGGATCAGACATTTCCCGTGACGCCCAACGAAGGCAAGAACCAGCTGCACGGCGGCAGGATCGGATTTGACAAGAGCGTCTGGCAAGCCCGAACGCCTGATCGGAAAACTGTGCAGTTTGATTTGGCGTCTCCGGACGGCGATGAAGGCTTTCCGGGATTTTTGAAGACTTCGGTTGCATACCGTCTGTTTGCCGATACGCTCGAAATTCTCACTTGGGCGCGGACCGACCGCGTGACCGCATGGAACCCGACGAATCATGCTTATTGGAACCTGAACGGACACGACGCCGGCGACGCGCGGAAGCATCTACTCGAGATCCCCGCGGATCGTTATGTACCGGTCGGTCCCGATATGATTCCGACGGGCGGCGAAGCGGACGTCGACGGCACGCGATTTGATTTCCGAACGCTTCGGGAAATCGGCGAGTCCTATGACAACAGCTTCGTTCTTTCCGGAAGTCCGATATGCCTCTGGGGCAACCGGGGAATCGGCATGGAGATCACAACGAGCTGCAGCGCTGTGCAGTTTTACAATGCAAAGTTTCTCGGCGAACGCTGCGGCAAAGGCGGCGCGCAGTACGGTCCGTTCGGTGCGGTCTGTTTGGAAACACAAGGTCGGCAAGCTCTGCGCAATCAATCGATCGCGCAGGAGAACATCATCTCGACCGATTTGTTCCTTTATCCTCGCTGCACAAAGTTTACGTTCATCAATAAGGAGAATTGAGTATGGAATCCATCGAAAACATGCAAAAAGAATTTGAAGCGGCTTTCGGTCACGCGCCGAAGCGCGCGTTCACGTCCTGCGGTCGATCGGAGCTTGTCGGAAATCATACCGATCATCAGCACGGTCTGGTGCTTGCCTGCGGCGTGAATCTGTCCGCCGTTGCACTTGCGGCGCCGAGCGACCGGAACGAAGTGCGGCTGATCTCGAAGGGCTTCCCCGCCTGCTCCGTCATGCTTGATGCGCTCGAGCCCGATCCGAACGAATACGGCACGACGACGGCGCTTTTGCGCGGGGTTTTGAGCGGGATCGTGCAGCGCGGCGCAAACCCGTTCGGGCTCGATATCTACGTCGTATCGAATGTGCTTTCGGGAAGCGGCTTAAGCTCCTCCGCCGCGATCGAAGTGCTGCTTGCCGGCGTTATGGAAGGCTTCTATCTTGACGGCGATCTTGACGAGATCGCGCTTGCCGTGATCGGACAGCGCGCCGAAAACGTGTATTTCGGCAAGCCCTCCGGGCTGCTGGATCAGATGGCGTGCGCTTTGGGCGGCATCCAGTTCTTTGATTTTTCCGATCCCGCCGTGCCGATCGCGGAGCGGATCGACTTCGATTTTGCCAAAAGCGGTCACGCGCTCGTCATCATCGATTCGGGCGCGGATCACGCGGATCTCACCGACTGCTATGCCGCGATCACGCGCGAGCTTTCGGCGCTCGACGGATTCTTCGGCGCGACGGCGCTGCGGGACGTCTCCGAGGACGATTTCTACGCCGCGATTCCGGTCCTTCGCCGGATGTTCGGCGATCGCGCGGTGCTGCGCGCGATGCACGTTTTTGACGAAAACAAGCGCGTCCTTGAAGCGAGAGCCGCGCTGAAAGGGAACGACTTCCCCGCCTTCCTTGCCGCACTGAACGCGTCCGGCGAATCATCCTACACGATGCTGCAGAACGTGATCGCCGAAGGTCACGAAAACGCGCAGGCGGTCGCCTTTACGATCTGCTACGCGAAAAAGCTGCTGCGCGGACGCGGCGCGGTGCGCGTGCACGGCGGCGGGTTTGCCGGAACGGTCCTTGCGATCGTGCCGAACGACATGCTCGACGAGTTCTGCGCAGGCATGGACCGCGTACTCAGACCGGGCGCATGCCATCCGCTTTCGGTGCGCAGACGCGGCGTCTATGAACTGCATTTTGAGGGCTGACCGATGAACCGGAAACGCTTTTGGATCGCGCTGTTCGTATTCAGTCTGATCGGACAGGTCGCATGGGTCGTTGAAAACATGTATTTCAACGTCTTTATCTACAACATGTTCCGCGCCACGCCGGATCAGATCGCGCTGATGGTGCAGGCAAGCGCCGTCGCCGCGACGCTGACGACGCTGTTCATCGGCGCGCTGTCCGATCGGCTCGGCAAACGCAAAGCGTTTATTACGATCGGCTACATCCTCTGGGGCGTGTCGATCCTGTGCTTCGCGTTTCTGCGCGTCGACTGGATCCGCGCGCTCTTGCCCGACGCGGCGCAGGACTGCGCCGACGCCGTCGCCAAGGCGAATCTGATCGGGGTCACGCTCGTCATCGTCTTTGACTGTATCATGACGTTCTTCGGCTCGACCGCAAACGACGCGTGCTTCAACGCGTGGCTGACCGACAGCACCGACGAAACAAACCGCGGAAAAGCGGAGGGCATCAGCGCCATGATGCCGCTTGTGGCGATCCTGGTCGTGTTCGGCGGAACGATGTGGACAAAGAAGGACGATCCGACGCACTGGACGATCCTGTACCTGATCATCGGCGGCATCGTGCTTGTCGCCGGCGTGCTCGGCTTCTTTCTGCTCGATGAAACCGCAGAACCCGACCGGCAGACGACGGGGTACTTTGAAACGCTGTTCTACGGCTTCCGTCCGCGCGTCATCCGTTCGCATCCCGATCTGTATCTGTCGCTGATCGGATTCACGATTTTCGGCATTTCGATCCAGGTCTTTATGCCGTATCTGATCCTCTATTATCAGGTCGCGCTGGGACTTGACAACTATGTGCTGATCATGGCGCCCGCCATCGTGCTTGCCGCCGTCGCTACCGCGTTCTACGGCCGCGTTTACGACAGGATCGGGTACGGGCGTTCGCTGATCCCCGCGCTCTGCGTGCTGCTGCTCGGCTATACGTTCCTGTTCCTGTTTCGCAATACCGCGCTCGTGTTTATCGGCTCGCTGCTGATGATGTGCGGATATCTCTGCGGCATGGCGGTCTACGGCGCGCGCGTCCGCGACTGTACGCCGGTCGGCATGGCGGGACGCTTCCAGGGGCTGCGCATCATCGCGCAGGTGCTGATCCCCGGCGTGATCGGTCCGTGGATCGGCAGGCTCGTCCTGCGCAGCGCGGAGACCGTTCTGAACGAGGATCATACGGTCTCGTTCATTCCGAACGCAAACATCTTCCTGTGGGCGGGCGTTGTTCTGCTGCCGATCGCCGCCGTCATCGCGATCGAGCGCATACGCGCCGGAAAGGAGCGGCAGCGCGTTTGACGCGTATCCGCAGCACAGACAACAAGCCATCACGGCGTGCGAGACTTTGCCGAACGTACGGCAAGCTCTCCGCGCCGTTTTACGGTTTCGCACATTTTCTGTCTGCACAGCACGAATGCGGCTGCAATCAAAAAAGAGACTGTTCGCACGGAACAGTCCCTGTTTGTATTCTTCCGATCAGCCGCAGCGCAGCCAGGAGAACAGCGAATGCGTTTCCTGCTCCTTCTGCGGAACGGCGGACACGATCACGGAGCAGGTTGCTTCGACGCCGCCGTCGGAACTGCAGATGCGGATCTCCGCCGTTCCCGGGTATAATCCCTTGATCACGCCGTCGTACCCGACCTTAACAATGCTCGGATCTGAGCTCACAAAACGCAGATTCTCTGCCGCCTCTTCCGGGTCGACCGTGACATGCAGGGTGTAGTAATCGCCGACGTACACCTCGACGATCGATTCCTCGACGGAAATGCTCTTCGGCGCTTCATAAACGATCAGCGGCGTCGGATCGGGCTCGGGCGTGCCCGCTGCCGGGATCACACGGCTGTCAAGGACCTCGCCGCATTCCGTACAGGTCAGGATCTCCTCTCCCGTCGTGTCCGGTCCGGGTTCCTTTGCAACGGTCCACTCCCCGGGGGTGTGTCCCTTTGCGGGGATCACCGCCGAATAGGAATCGCCGCACAGCTCGCAGGTGTAATACGCATGCCCTTCCTGGGTACAGGTCGCGGATTCGCCCTCCTGACGGTATCTGTGCGCCGGAAGGGTATAATCGTCGCGATAGCTGTATCCGCAGGTCGTGCAGGTATAGGTCGTGTAGCCCCATTCGGTGCAGGCGGGCAGGGTCACCTCGGCGGTATAGCTCGGATTCTCGCACGGTTCCGGATGCTTCGGGATCGCCGTGTCGTGATAGGTGAAATCAAAGTGCTTAATATCGTTATGCGTCAGATAGCAGTCGTTCGCGCAGTTTTCCCCGATGAGCGGCTCGCAGTAAGCGCGGCGGGAATCGGTGACCTCGAAGAAGCGGATCTCGGCGTCGATAACGGATTCCCGCACGGCAAGGAATTTGCCGTTGTATTTGCGCGGGAGCTTGAACATGCCGACAACGCCGCCGTTGTGCGCATAGCCGTAGATGTTCGCATATCCGCGCGTAAAGACGCTGCATCTGCAGATTTCCCCGTATCCGCAGGCGTACACACCGCCGAGAAATTCCTCGCACATGAGACTTTCGTTGACGTCGACAAATTCGAGCTCGGCTTCCACGGCGCAGTCTTTCACTTCACCGGTCTTCAGATATCCGATCATGCCGCCGACGCCTGCGTCCTTTGAAGAAACCGTCAGCGATCCGCGCATCGAAACGGTGCAGTCGCTGACCGTTGTGTTTTCCGCGTAGCCCGCGATCGCGCCGATAAAGCAGCACCGATCCGTTTCGATCGTGATCTTGGTGTTCAAAAGACGCAGATTTTTGATCTCCGCGTCGATCGCGATCGAGAATAATCCCGCAAACACGCTGTCGTAGTCGAGCCGATTGCCGTCCGTCGTAACCGCCGTCTGCTCGGAGGTCTCGATCACGGACAGATTGCCAATCGTGTGTCCCGCGCCGTCAAACACGCCGGAAAACGGGATCGGCGTCCACGGATCCCCCTGCATATCGATATCCGCCGTCAGAACATAGCTTCCGCCCGGATTGTCCGCGATCCGCATCAGATCCTCACGCGTTGCGACGCCGACCGGGTTGGGCTTGGTCTCCGTCAAGGGAAACGTCATCCCCAGCATCAGCAAGGCAACCATGATTGCGCAGATCCTCTTCATCATTGCTTTCTCCTTATATTAAACCGTTCAAATCGATCATATATACATCATTTAATGTATTATAGCATGGATTCGGCGTTTGGCAAACGTGTAAATGAAAATGATCTGTGAATAAAAAACAAGGACCGCGATGCGGTCCCCATTTTTATATCAAGTCGATCAGTTGAGAGCGTCCTTGAGCGCCTTGCCTGCCTTGAAAGAAGCGGACTTGGTCGCAGCGATCTCGATCTCCTTTCCGGTTGCCGGGTTGTGGCCCTTGCGCGCCGGACGGGTCTTTGCTTCGAATGCGCCGAAGCCGACGATGGAAACCTTCTCGTCCGCCTTGAGTGCGTCGACGATGGTGGAAACGACCGCGTTGATCGCCTTCTCTGCGTCCTTCTTGGACAGCTCAGCCTTCTCTGCAACTGCAGCGATAAGTTCAGTCTTGTTCATGATTATTCCTCCAAATAATAGTTTTCAAAAGTGTTGATGCCCTTAACGAGCAGTGCCTATTTTACCAATCAAATCCGTATTCGTCAAGACCCAAATTGTCCTTTTTATTCGGAAAAACGGGATTTTTTTGCCTTTTCCCAGTACTTGTTCTGTTCGGACAGCGGAAGATCCGCCAGGTTTTTGCCGTCCGCCGCCGCAAGCGCCTCCATCTGTCCGAACCGTTCGATGAATTTATCTGTCGCATCGTGAAGCAGCTGCTCGCTGTCAAGCCCCAGAAGCCGGACCACGTTGACGATTGCAAACAGCAGATCCCCCGCCTCCTCGGAGACGTCGCCTTCGCCGCGCATCGCCGCCTTCAGCTCGTCGAGCTCCTCGTACACCTTCGGCATGGCTTCGTCCGCATCGTTCCAGTCGAAGCCGACCTTCCTTGCGCGCTTCTGTACCTTGCTGCTTCGCATCAGCGCCGGAAAGCGCTTCGGCACCGCACAGAGGACCTCCTTCTGCGTCTTTTGGTTCTTTTCCTTCTGCTTGAGCTCGTCCCACCGCTTCAGCACGTCCGCGCTCGATTCCGCCTTCTCTGTGCCGAATACATGCGGATGGCGGTAGACCATCTTCTTCACGATGCCGTCGGCAACGTCGTTCTCGTTGAACCGTCCCTGCTCGTCGGCGATCGTCGCATGAAACACGACGTCCATCAGCACATCGCCGAGTTCCTCGACGATATGCGCGTCGTCCTGCTCGTCGATCGCGTCGTTCAGCTCGTAGCATTCCTCGATGAGATCGCTTTTCAGGCTCTCGTGCGTCTGCTCGCGGTCCCAGGGGCATCCGCCCGGCGCGCGCAGCCGCCGCATGACGGCGACGAGATCGTAATACCCGTAGCGCGTGCGCTGCTCAAACGACGCAGGCTTGACATACAGCACCGAGCCCGCGAACAAAGTACGCCGCCTGTCAAGCTCCGAAAGCGGGAACGTGCGGAACGCATAATGCCCGTCCGGCTGCATGGTCGCAAGCGTCACAGGCCAGTCGTCCGGATAGATCTCGGAAAGCGCAAGCTTGACCTCGCCCGCGATGATCGGGCTGTCCAGCTCCTGAATGAGCAGCGGTTCGGAAGGGTCGACTCGCTTCGGAAGCGTGCGCGCCGTATAGACCTGCGCGTCCTGCACCGCGGGAAACGCCGCCTTTGCGTACGATACGCCCGGCAGCACCTCGACGCGGAAGCCCTTGCGCTTTGCCGCGCGCTCGATCGCGGGAAGCTGCGCAAAACAGCCGTCGCCCATCACGGCATAGACGCAGTCCCCGCCCGAAACGAGACGTTCCGCAACGGCGTCGTTCAGCGCGTCGAAGTCCTCCGCGCGTTCATAGAGATCGTCCATCGACACAAAGGCAAGTCCGGCGTCCGTGACCGGCTTTGCCGAAGGGTGCTCCGCCGTCTGCAGATACAGCGTTTCGGCATGCAGAACGGTCTCCCACGCGGCGCGCGTCAGCGTCTTGGGCGTGGAAAGCGGTGCGATCGTGACGGTTTTCATATTATCTCCTTGCAAAGCGGGCAAGCTTTCTGCCGCCCGGAATATAGTTGAGCTCCTCTTTTGTAAACATGCCGAAGCGCACCGTCAGCATGACGTACACAACGATCGCCGCGCCGATTGCCGCAATCGTCGGGATCATCGTTAGTCTGCCGGACGCAAACAGCGGGATCTTCATGAGCAGCATATGTAAGGCCCATGCAATGCAGCCCATGATCGCAGAAACGAACACCGGCTTGATGAAGGTGTCGAGCACGTTGAGCTTTGCGCCGGTGACCTTTAGAAGCGCTGCGGTATCGAGAATGCCCGCGACGCCGTAGCAGGCGAGATTCGACAGCACCGCGCCGAGAATGTTGATCTTCGGCATCGGGATGCAGATCAGATTGACCGCGATCTTGAGCAGGCCGCCGATCAGCAAAAACCACATTGGAAGGCGGTGCCTGCCCGCGCCCTGCAGCGCACCGGTCGCCGTCTGTACCAGCGAAATGAAGATGACCGTAAACGCCGCAACGTGCATCAGCGGCACGGCGATGCTGTACGCTTCGGGCGTGATCCGCGCATACAGCAGCTTGATGATCGGTCCCGCAAGCACCGAAAGACCGACCGCGCACGGCATGCCGATCGCCATGGAGATTTTGAGGCTCAGCAGCGAAAGATTCTGTACGCCGGACCGGTCCTGTCTGACGCGCGCGGCGGAGATCGCGGGCACGATCGACATGGCTATGCCGACGGTCAGCGTTGCGGGAAGGTTGATGATGGAGCGGACATAGGTGCAGAGCGCCTGGTAATTCAGGTCGGCAAAGGTGAAATCGGGCTCGAGCACCGTTGTATACGGAGCGCCGATCCCCTCCAGAAGCCGCGTGATCATCACGGAATCGAGGAAGTTTGCGATCGGCAGAATCGACGCGCCGAGCGTGATCGGGATCGCGATCATGAGCATCGGTCCGATCACACGTTCACGCGGGTTCGGATCATCGATCAGCGCGGGGTATTGTTTTTTGGTCCGCGCATAAAAGATCATCATCACGATAAGCGCGAGGATCTCGGAGATCGTAACGCCGAGCAGCAGTCCCGCCGCGCCCGCGGCGCTGCTGAAATCGGTGCCTTCATATCGTTTATACAGATATCCCGCAATCAGAAGCCCGAATATGAACTTAAAAACCTGTTCGGCAAACTGCGAAACACTCGTTCCGGTCATGCGCTGCAGCCCCTGCAGATAGCCGCGGTACGCACACAGCAGGGAAACGAACAGCAGTGCCGGCGCAAGCGCCATCATCGAATATTTCGCGCCTTCTCCGCCGTTCAGCACCGTTCCGCCGAGCCAGCCAGCGCCGAAGAACATCAGCGCCGAAGTGGTCGCGCCGATCAAAAGGAGCAGCAAAAGCGAACGCCGGAAAACGCGCCGCGCGCCGTCGTGGTTGCCGACCGCCGCGCGCTCCGCGACCATGCGCGAGATCGCCGTCGGAATGCCTGAGCTTGAAATGATCAGCAGCCATGAGTACGTCGGATAGATGAGCTCATAGTATTTCATGCCGGGCTCGCCGACGATGCGCACCGCAAAGATGCGGAACAGCACGCCGATCAGCTTGCAGATCAGTCCCGCTGCCGCAAGGATCGCGGCACCCTTGACAAATGAGGTTTTTTGATTGGATTCCATGCGATCAGTATAGCAGATGCGGCTCCTTTTTTCAAGTGGAGAGTAACGCGGTGAGGATCCCCACGTTTTCCGCATAGAGCGAAGGCAGATCGGCGATCGGCAGCGGATTCTCCCCTCTACCCGCTTCGACCGTAAACGCGTTGGCGCGCAGCGCTTCGATCATCCAGTCCTTATAACCCGCAAAACTGCTTCCGTACGGCACTTCTGCCGCCGTATACCCGGACACGGCGGCAAACCGCTCCGCAAGCGCGCTGGAGCCCTGCGGCGCAAAGCCCCGGTATTCCCAATAGATCTCGCCGCCCTGCGTGTGATAGGCGATCGCGCGGTCGTATCGCTCACGCAGCGTCAGATCGTACATCGCGCGGTCCTCCGGCGCCTCCAAAGGACGCGTGCCGACGTAATCGCGCGGTCCGGGACGCGTATACCCCGCCGCAAACTTGATCGCGCGGGCGTTCTCCCATCCCGCCGGATAGCCGAGGTTCAGATCGACGCCCGAAATGTTCGCCTTCCAGCCGGACGGAAACGGGATCTCGGGATAAAACGCCGACAGCGCTTTTGCGCTCTCATAAAAGCTGTCGCCCTCGGACAGCGCGCCGGTGACCAGATCGACGCCGTCCGGATTGACCAGCGGCACGAGCGTCAGCGTCGATCCATTATACAGTGATCGGGCAAAAGCGCCGCCGATCATGCCGTTTTCGGCAAACGCCTGCGCGTACCGTTCCAGAAACCGCAGCACAAGCGGCGTTGTGATCCATTCGTTTGCGTGATGCGCGGCGTTGACGCCGACGCGCAGCGGACCGGCGCCGATGCGGACCGCATCGATTTTGCGTCCCGCAACGCTTCTGCCGATCGAAAACTTCGCAAGAAACGGATATCGAAGCAAAAGGCCCTCGAGCACGCACGCGGTCAGGAACGCGGAATACGGAAGCTCCGTGAACACGACGTCGAAGCCGAACGGAACGACGATCGTTTCTCCGGGACGAAATGCCGCCGACGGGTTTGCGGTCCGGATGCGCGAGGACTCGGTCCCGAACCGTTCCGCAAGCGTTTCGGGCGTATCGCCCTCGCCGAGCACGGCAAACGTCGAACCGACAAGATACGGATACAGCGCAGCCCAAGTGAGCCGGTCCGTGGCGCCGTCCGCGCGGATCCCGGAACGGTCCTGCAGCCGCACAAGCGCGCGCTCGGTGCGCCGACCGAAGATCCCGTCAAGCTCTCCCGGCTCCTCGCCTGCGCGCAAAAGCGCGGTCTGCAGGTATTGTACATATAGCCCCGTATCGCCGAACCGCAGTGTTTGCATGAAAATCCCTCCGCCGTTTTTTGCAATTCTATGCGCGGCATGCGAGATATAAGACGTTAAACAGAGATTCTTCAGCTTCGCAGTTTCTCAGTGACTACCCCTCAGTCACCTCTCGGTGACAGCTCCCCTGACAAGGGGCGCAAAAATTTCCTGTGATGCAAAAAAGCTCTCCTGCTCTGTCATCCTGAGCGAAGCGAAGGATCTTTGATTCTTCGTCACTGCGTTCCTCAGAATGACACAGATTATACGCAAAAAGCCCGCTCACGGCGGAGCGGGCTTTGGATGTTATTTGATTATTCTTCGATTTCTGTTTCTTCCGTTTTGGCGTTCTTCTTGCTCATGCCGCCGAGGATCAGGTTCGTGAGGATGCCGAGGATCAGCGCGCATGCAACTTCTGTCAGCTCGATTGCTCCGAACTTGACCGCGAGACCGCCGACGCCCGCGATGAGAATGACGGAAACGACGAACAGGTTGCGGTTGTTGTTGAGGTCGACTTTCTGGATCATCTTGAGACCGGAAACCGCGATGAAGCCGTACAGAGCGATGCAGACGCCGCCCATGACGCATGCCGGAATCGTTGCGAGGAACGTTGCGAACGGTCCGACGAAGCTGATGACGATCGCCATGATCGCCGTGCAGAGAATGGTCACAACGGACGCGTTGCCGGAGATTGCGACGCAGCCGATGGATTCACCGTAAGTGGTGTTCGGGCAGCCGCCGAAGATTGCGCCGGCAAAGGAGCCGATGCCGTCGCCGAGAAGCGTACGGTGCAGACCCGGGTCCTTCGTGAGGTCCGTACCGATGATGGAAGACAGATTCTTGTGGTCCGCAATATGCTCCGCAAAGACGACGAACGCAACGGGAACGTATGCGACTGCGATGGTTGCAATGTATTCCGGCGTGATGTCACTGATGCCCTTGAACGCCTTCAAGAAGGTGAAATCCGGAACCCAGGTGATGTTCTCGAACAGTGCAAAGTTGATGACCTTCAGCGCGTCGTTTCCGGTCGCATTGCCGATGACCGTGAAGATCGCGGCAACCGCATAACCTGCGACGATGCCGATGACGAACGGGATCATTTTCAGCATCTTCTTGCCGTAGACCGAGCAGAGCATGGTGACCGCCAGTGTGACAAGACCGCAGGCGAGGCAGACATAAGTGGAAGCCGTGGAGCTTGCGCCGGAAAGATCGCCGACCGCGTTTCCCGCGAGTGAAAGACCGATGATCGCAACGGTCGGTCCGATGACAACTGCGGGCATGATCTTGTTGATCCACTTGACACCCGCAAACTTGACTGCGATCGCGATGATCACATAAACAAGACCCGCAAAGCATGCGCCGATGATGAGACCGAGATAGCCAAGCTCAACATTGGAAACAGCGCCCGCAAACGCCGCAAACATGGAACCCAGGAACGCGAAGGAGCTTCCGAGGAAGACCGGGCTGCGGAACTTTGTGAAGAGAAGATAGACGAGCGTGCCGACGCCTGCGCCGAACAGCGCCGCCGTCTGGCTCATGCCGTTGCCGACGATCGCCGGGACCGCGATGGTCGCCGCCATGATCGCGAGCAGCTGCTGCAATGCAAAGAGCAGCGTCTGACCGAATTTCGGTTTGTCCTTGATGTTGTAGACCAGATTCATAATGTACCTCCCTGTGTCCTTTTATTATGATGTGTCTATTGAGAAGCCTTTCGGCTGTTCTCCGTGTCAGTTGTCGTTTCTGTACAGCGCGATCTCGTTTCTGCCGTCGATCTCGCTGACACGAACGCTCACAAATTCGCTTCGCGCGGTCGGCACGTTCTTGCCGACGAAGTTTGCGGCGATCGGAAGCTCGCGGTGTCCGCGGTCGACGATGACGCACAGCCGGATCGCGGCGGGTCTGCCGAGCCGGATGATCGCCTCCATCGCGGCGCGCGCGGTCCTGCCCGTGTAGATCACGTCGTCCACAAGGATCATGACCTTGCCGTTGACGTCGAACGGGACGTCCGTTCCGTGGACCTGCGGCGTCGGGAAAAGCTCTTTTAGGTCGTCGCGGTACAGCGTGATGTCCAGCGCGCCGAGATGCACGCGGATGTCCGAGAAGCGCTCGATGTTCGCCTTAATCCGTTCGGCAAGCGGAACGCCGCGGCGACGGATCCCGACGAGATACAGCTCCTCCGCGCCCTCGTTCTTTTCGATGATCTCGTGGGACAGACGCATCAGCATGCGTTCCATCGTCTTTTCGTCGACCAGGATGTGCTCGTTCATCGCGTCCTCCCTTCTATGAAAAAAGTCCTGCCGGACGTGCGGCAGGACAGAACAGACCTGTTTTGTATGGCTGCGACCTTGCCGGCATCTCGTACCGAATTAAAGGATCCTCTTCAATTTTTGACATCATACCACACGATGTTGCATTTGTAAAGATGTTTCTGCATATATTTTGCGATTGATGTTTTTTGCGACTTTGGCTTTTTGCCTTGCGGAAACGAACGATCCATGGTAAAATATGATATCTATGGAGGTATGGAATGCCATATTTTACGCACGGAGAAACCAAGAATAAGCTGATCCTGCTGTACATCGCTGCCCGCGCGGACGCGATCCCCACGCGCGCGCAGCTCTACCGCACCGCGATCCTCAATTCCGAAATGGAGTACTTCGCCTTTGAGGAAGCGCTCGGCGCGCTTTTGGAGGATGGACTTCTGACCGAGGTCCCCAAGGCGTTCGGCGACTGCCTCGGTGTGACCGATTCGGGACGGGAAGCGCTTCAGATGTTCGGGAAGAGCATTCCGCAGGACGAACGCAGGAAACTCGACGAATACCTTTCGGCGCACAAAAACGATTTCCGTCGCGAGACGCAGGTTTCGAGCCGCATCGAAAAGACCGATTCCGGCGTGACGCTTCATCTGCTCCTCTCCGAAGCGGACCGTGTGATCCTGTCCGTTTCGCTCGCCGCGGCAAGCGAGGAGCAGGCGATGGCGCTGCGAAGCCGCTGGGAGGCGGGCAGCGAGCCGATCTTCAATTATATCTGGGATACACTGTCAAAGGAACCGCACCGATAAAAATGATGGACCTTACAAACCTGAACCCGCCGCAGCGCGAAGCCGTGACGACCACGGAAGGACCGCTTCTGATCCTTGCCGGCGCAGGCAGCGGAAAGACGCGCGTGCTGACGCACCGCATTGCATATTTAATAGAAGAAAAGGGCGTTTCGCCGTACCGTATCCTTGCGCTGACCTTCACGAACAAAGCCGCGAAGGAGATGCGCGAGCGTGTCGACGCGCTCGTTGAGGCCGATGCAAAGGCGATCTGGGTCGCGACGTTCCACGGCTTTTGCGCGCGGCTTCTTTCGATGGAGATCGACCGGCTCGGCTACGGCAAAGCCTTCATCATCTATGACGAGCAGGACCAGCAGTCGCTGATCGGGCATATCATCAAGGATATGAACCTGAACGACAAGGTCTTTACAAAGCGCATGCTCGCCGGGATCTTCTCGAATGCCAAAAACCATTCCCTCTCCCCGCTCGCCTTTTTGCGCGAGACCGGACAGCCCGTACAGATCCTCGAAGCGTTCAAGCTCTATGAAAAGCGTCTGAAGGACGCCAACGCGCTCGACTTCGACGATCTGCTGCTGTGCACGATCCGTCTCTTTGAGGAAAACCCGGACGTGCTCGAAAAGTGGCAGGAACGGTTCCGCTACATCCTGGTCGACGAGTACCAGGACACGAATCTTGCGCAGTATCACATCGTGAATCTGCTTGCAAAAAAGCACAGAAACCTCTGCGTGGTCGGCGACGACGACCAGAGCATCTATGCCTGGCGCGGCGCGGACATCCGCAACATTCTGGAGTTCGAGAAGGATTTCGAGGGCTGCAGGGTCATCCGGCTCGAACAGAACTACCGCTCGACCGAGAAGATCCTCGACGCGGCGAACGCGGTCATCCGCAACAACCGGGGACGCAAGGAAAAGAAGCTTTGGACCGCCGATAAGGGCGGCGCGCCGATCGACGTGCACGAGGCGAACGACGAGCGTGACGAGGCGTACTATATCTGCTCGCGCATCGCATCCGGCGCCAGAAGCGGCGCGCGCTATGACGATTACGCGATCCTCTACCGTACGCACGCGCAAAGCCGCGTTCTGGAAATGATGCTGAAAAGCTTTCTGATCCCCTACCGCGTCTACGGCGGCGTGTCGTTCTTCTCGCGCGCGGAGGTCAAGGACATTCTCGCATACCTGCGGCTCATTCTGAACCCCGCGGACGACGAAGCGTTTCTGCGCGCGGTCAATACCCCGTCGCGCGGCATCGGTCCGCAGAGCATTACGGTCCTCGGCGAAAGCGCGCGCAGGCGCGGCATTCCGCTGATGAGCGCCGTGATCGTGCCGGACGACGTTCCGAGCCGCACCGCGGCGAAGTTTACGCCGTTTCTGAACCTGTTCCAGAAGCTCTATGAGCTTTTGGACACCATGCCGCTTGCGGATTTTGCAAGAGAGCTTTTGGAGCGGATCGGCTACGACGCGTACCTTCGGGATGACAAAAAGGAGAATTACGAAGCCCGCGCCGAGGTCGTCGAGGAGCTTTTGGGCTACATCGAGGAATTTGAAAAGAGCTATACCGAGCCCGACGGAAACGTGCTGCAAGCGTTTTTGACCAACGTCGCGCTGTTCTCGCAGGCGGACAACGTGGACGAAACGAACGGCTGCGTGAACCTGATGACGCTGCACGCGGCGAAGGGACTGGAGTTTCCGAACGTCTTTCTCTGCGGCATGGAAGAGGGGCTCTTCCCCTCCTCGCAGTCGTCCTATGATGACGACAAGCTCGAAGAGGAGCGCCGGCTTTGCTACGTCGGCGTGACCCGCGCAAAGAAGCGGCTCTTCCTTTCCTACGCAAAGGAGCGCATGCTTTACGGGCGAACGGAGCCCGCGCTGCCCTCGCGGTTTCTGACCGAAATGGGCGATACGATCGAGCTTCCCGGAAGCGCTCCGCAAAGGCGTCCGGCGCCGGAACGCCGGTGGGACAGCGGCTCCGTCTCTTCGTTCTTTTCCGCGCCGATCGCGAAAAAGCCGCAGACGCCGGTGAAGATCGACGTCGGGACCAAGCCGGAACCGCCGAAGAAAGCCGCGAATTTCGCCGGAAAGATCGGAAACCGCGTCCGGCACAAGGTCTTCGGCGAGGGTGTGATCACCGGGATGAGCGGCAGCGGCGCTTCGATGATCGTGGAGATCCGCTTCGACAACGGAGCGACCAAAAAACTGGCGGCGGGCTTTGCGCCGCTCGAAATACTGGAGTAAGCTATGGATCGGCAAAGAGAACTCGTTGACATTCTGAACCGCTATGCGGCGGCGTACTATGAGCAGGACGCACCGCTCGTTTCCGACGCGGAGTACGATAAGCTCTATGACGAGCTTTTGAAGCTGGAAGCCGAAAGCGGCGTGATCCTGCCGGACAGCCCCACGCTGCGCGTCGGCGGCGCACCTTTGAAAAGCTTTGAAGAGCACCGGCATCTCGGCAGGCTCTGGAGCCTCGACAAGGTCCGCACGCCCGAGGGCTTGAAGGACTTTATCCGCAAGGTCACGGCGGCGTCGCCCGAACCGCCGCTGTTTGCGCTTGAATACAAGTTCGACGGACTGACCGTGAACCTGACGTACGACAACGGCGTGCTCGTCGAGGGCGCGACGCGCGGAAACGGCGTCACCGGCGAAGCGATCCTTCCCCAGATCCGAACGATCCGCAATGTTCCGCTCACGATCCCGTTCAAGGGACGCATGGAGGTGCAGGGCGAATGCATCATGCGGCTTTCCGTGCTCGAAGCCTATAACCGCACCGCGGACGAGCCTCTGAAAAACGCGCGCAACGCCGCGGCGGGGGCTTTGCGGAATCTCGATCCCGCCGTGACCGCGGCAAGGAAGCTCGACGTATTCTGCTACAACGTCGGCTATATCGAGGGCAAGACGCTCACGAATCAAAAGGAAATGCTTGATTTCCTCAAGGAAAACGGACTGCCCGTCTGCCCGTTCGTGCGCTGGCTCAGAACGCCCGACGAGATCATGGAAGAGATCGACCTTGCCGAACAGCGGCGCGATACGCTCGATTTTTTGATCGATGGCATGGTCGTGAAGGTGACGGACTTTGCGCTGCGCGACGCGCTGGGCGCGACCGAAAAGTTCCCGCGCTGGGCGATGGCGTATAAGTTCGCCGCAGAGGAGCTGACCGCAACGGTCCTGGATGTGACCTGGGAGGTCGGCAGGACCGGCAAGCTCACGCCGCTTGCGCACATCGAACCGGTCGAGTTTTCCGGCGTGACCGTCAAAAAGGCGACGCTGAACAACTGGGACGACATACAGCGGAAGCGCGTCGGCATCGGCTCGCGCGTGTTCATCCGCCGAAGCAACGACGTCATTCCGGAGATCCTCGGCGCTGTGCCGGACGATCATCCCCTGCGCCCTGTCGAAAAGCCTGCGGTCTGTCCGCAGTGCGGCGCGCACGTCGAGCTGCGCGGCGCGCATCTATTCTGCACCAATTCGCTTTCCTGCCGTCCGCAGATCGCGGCGCGTCTTTCACATTACGCCTCGCGCGATGCGATGGACATCGACACGTTCGCCGGCAAGACCGCCGAACAGCTCATCGACGCGTTCGGCATCAGCACGATCCCGGAGCTCTATGCGCTCTCGCACGAACAGCTCACGGCGCTCGAACGCTTCGGGCACAAGAAGGCGCAGAATCTTTTGGACGCGCTGGAGGCAAGCAAGCACCGTCCGCTGGCGGCGTTCCTCTTTGCGCTCGGCATTCCGAACGTCGGCGTTAAGACCGCAAAGGATCTTGCGCGGCACTTCGGCACGCTCGACGCCGTGCGGCACGCAACGCGCGAGGAGCTTGCCGCGATCGACGACGTCGGCGACATTGTTGCTGACGGGGTCGTCTCGTTCTTTGCGGATGCGCGCATCGCGGATCAGATCGACCGGCTGCTGGCGCTCGGCGTACAGCCCGAGGAAGCGGCAAAGACCGAAAGCGGTCCCCTGCCCCTTGCGGGCATGACCGTCGTGATCACCGGAACGCTTGCGACGCTCTCGCGCAGGGGCGCGGAAGCGCTGGTGGAACAGAACGGTGGCAAAGCGGCAGGGAGCGTTTCAAAGAACACCTCGTTCGTCGTCGTCGGCGAAAACGCCGGAAGCAAGGCGGACAAGGCGCAGTCGCTCGGCATTCCCATGATCAACGAAGAAGAATTTCTGAAACGGATCGGAAAATGAAATTAGGAAAATTAGACAACGATACACTGGAACGGCTGATCCTCGACCGGTTTCAAAAGACGCGTCCCGAATCGTTCGGCGCGCCGCGCATCGGCATGGACTGCGCGATGCTGGATTTTCACGGCGATCTGATCGTAACGAGCTGCGATCCCATCACAAGCGCAGACGCAAAGCACATCGGCGCGCTTTCCGTACACGTCAACTGCAACGACGCGGCGGCGGGCGGCGCGGAGCCGGTGGCGCTTTTGGTCACGCTGCTGCTGCCGCCCTCGGAGACCGAGGAAACGGTCGCCATGATCGCAGCGGATCTTGCGGATGCGGCGCTTCGCGCGGGCGTCGACGTCATCGGCGGACATACCGAGGTGACCGACGCCGTTACGCGCGTCACGACCTGCACAACGGTGATTGCTCGCACGCCAAAAGCCAAGATGCTTTCGGGTGCAAAGCCGGGCGACGACATTGTGATGACCAAGTGGGCGGGACTTGAAGGCACCATGCTGATCGCCGCCGATCATGCGGACCGGCTTTCCGCGCTTCCCGCGGAGACGATCGAGCGCGCAAAGGCGCTGTCCGAGTATCTGTCCGTTGTACCGGAAAGCCGGATCGCCATGCGGCACGGCGCGCACGCGATGCACGACGTTACCGAAGGCGGCGTGCTCGGTGCGGTCTGGGAGCTTGCGGCGCAGGAACATCTCGGCGCGACCGTCGATAAAAACGCGATCCCGATCCTGCCCGAAACGAAAGCGATCGCAAACGCCGTGGGGCTCGATCCGTACCGGCTGATGGCAAGCGGTTCCCTGCTGATCGCCTGCGAAAACGGCTCGGAAACGGTCGCCGCTTTACGCGAAGCGGGCATTCCCGCCGCGGTCATCGGGCGTATTACGGAGCGTGATTTTCGCTTAGCGGATGGCTCGCCGCTCGATCCGCCCGGCGCGGATGAGCTTTATCGGCTGTTTTAAGCTGAAATTCTTGAAAAAATCCTGTTCCGCTCTTGTGTTTTCGGACCGGAATATGGTATACTTTGGATTTGCGGAGGTAAGTGTATGAAAAGCATGACCGGATACGGAAAGGGCGTCGCCTCCCGGGAGGGACGCGAGCTGACCGTGGAACTGAAAAGCGTGAACCATCGCTTTTTGGATGTTTCGATGCGTCTTCCGCGCGTGCTTTCCTGCATCGAAGATACCGTACGTCAGACGATCGCCGAGCGGCTCGTGCGCGGGCACGTCGACGTATTCGTGAACTACCGCAATACCCGCAGCGACGCGAAGAGCGTTCGCGTGGACGGTCTGCTTCTGTCCGAATATGTAAAGGCGGCAAGAACGGCAAACATGTCGCTCGGACTCCATGACGATCTGACGCTATCCAACGTCCTTTGTCTCCCGGACGTCACCGAGATCGTACCCGCCGACGAGGACGCGGACGCGCTGATCGCGCTTGCGAAGGAAGCGACGAACCTCGCTTTGAACGGGCTGATCGATATGCGCGTTGCCGAAGGCGCCAGGCTCAGAACGGCGCTGCTTGCGGGCGTCAACGCGATGGACGCGTACCGCGAGGAGATCCTTGCCCGCGCGCCGTTCGTTGCCGAAGACTATCGGAAAAAGCTCAGCGAGCGCATCGAATCGGTGCTTTCCGATACGGAGATCGACCGCGCAAGGTTGGCGACCGAGGTCGCGCTGTTTGCGGATCGCTGCTGCATCGACGAGGAGCTTGTGCGGCTGAAAAGCCACATCGCGCAGTTCCGCGTCTATCTCGATACGGCGGAGCCGGTCGGGCGGAACATGGACTTCATCGTGCAGGAAATGAACCGCGAATGCAACACGATCGGCAGCAAGGCAAACGACGCCGCGCTGACCAAATCGGTGCTTGCCTGCAAAGCGGAGATCGAAAAACTGCGCGAGCAGATCCAAAACGTGGAGTGAGCGGCATGACGGACAATTCTGCACTGGTTTCGGTCGGGTTCGGAAACATCGTTTCCGGCGCCCGTATCATCGCCGTCGTTACGCCGGACTCCGCGCCGGTCAAACGGCTCATTCAGGACGCGCGGGAACGCCGTCTTCTGATCGACGCAAGCTGCGGCCGCAAGACGCGCGCCGTGCTCGTCATGGACAGCGGACACGTTGTTCTGTCCGCCCTGCAGTCGGAAACCATCGCGCGAAGGCTGAACGCCGAATGGAGCGCGGAAGGATAAGGAGAATGAAATGGCAAGAAAGAAAAAAGGGCTGCTGATCGTCGTATCCGGACCGGCAGGCGTCGGCAAGGGCACGGTCAATGCTGCGCTGATGGCAAAGCACCCCGAGATCAGGATGTCGGTTTCCGCAACGACGCGGGCGCCGCGTCCCGGCGAGATCGACGGCGTGCACTACTTCTTCAAAACGCAGGAAGAGTTCATCCGCATGATCGAAGAGGACGCGTTTCTCGAATACATGCATGTGTTCGGCATGAACTACTACGGCACGCCGAGATCGTTTGTTGAAGCCGAGCGCGAAAAGGGCAACCACGTCATCCTGGAGATCGACGTGCAGGGCGCAAGAAAGGTCAAAGCCGCCTGTCCCGACGCCGTGACGGTGTTCATCGCTCCCCCGTCGCTTTCGATCCTGAAGGCGCGTCTTGTGGGACGCGGGACCGAAACGCAGGAGTCGATCGACGTCCGCACCGCAACGGCGCTCGAAGAGCTCAAGGCGCTGCCGGAATATGACTACATGGTGATAAACGACGTTGTGGAGGAAGCTGTCGACGAAATGGAAGCGATCCTGTCCGCTGAGCTTCTCCGCACCGGAAGAAATACAGAACTGATCACGAAACTGAATGGAGGCGAAACGATATGATGAATTATCCTTCTCTGAACGAGCTGGTCGAGAAAGCGGGCTGCCGCTATATGCTGGTGACCGCCGTTGCGAACCGTGCGAGACAGCTCCAGGATCACCCGGAGAAGCTCGGTACCAACAAGCCCGTTTCGATGGCGGTGGACGAACTCTACCACGATAAGCTGATCCTGAACGCACCGAAGGACGCATAAACAGCGTCTTCCCGCCCGTTGCGTTCGCGCACGGGCGTTTTTTATAACAGTATGTTTGCCGAAGTGATCGTTGACATCGCGCATACCGCCGTGGACCGCCGGTTCACCTACCGCATTCCCGAGGGACTGCCCGTTTCCGTCGGGCACCATGTTCTGGTGCCGTTCGGACAGGGAAATCACCTGAAGGAAGGCTTTGTCGCCGCGCTGAAGGATTCGGCAGACTACCCCGAGATCAAGGATATCGCTAAGATCATCGAGCATTATCCCGTGCTTTTGCCGGATCAGATCGCGCTTGCCGAATGGATGAAGGACGCGTATCACTGCCTGTTCGTCGACGCGCTCCGGCTCATGATCCCCGCGCAGATGCGCGGCATGCGGATCAAGGAGAAAAAGGTCCGCACCGTTACGCTTGCGGAGGGCGTCGATCCCGAAGCGGCGTCGGAATCGCTGAAAAACGCGCCTGCGCAGAAGCGGGTGTTCGAGCTCGTGACACGGATCGGCGCGGAAGCTTCGGTCCCGGATATCAACGCGTTCTATCCTGGCAGCACGCCCGCGATCAACGCGCTGATCAAAAAAGGGTTCCTTTCCGAACAGAGCGAAACGGTGTTTCGCCGTCCCGGAAAGCTTCGGATCCATACGCCCGCGTACACGCTGACCGACGCGCAGGAACGCGCGGCGGACGCGATCAGGTCCGCTGCGGCGCGCGGTGAAGGCGACGTTCTTCTGCTGTACGGCGTGACCGGCAGCGGCAAAACGGAGGTGTACCTTCGGGCGATCGAGGATTGTCTCGCGCTCGGAAAACAGGCGATCGTACTGGTGCCGGAGATCTCTCTGACGCCGCAGACCGTAGGGCGGTTCACGGACCGCTTCGGCGACCGGATCGCCGTGCTGCATTCAAGGCTTTCCGCAGGCGAACGCTTCGACGAATGGCGGCGCATTCGTTTGGGGATCGCGGACATCGTGATCGGCGCGCGCAGCGCGGTCTTCGCCCCGACGGAACGGCTCGGGCTGATCATCATCGACGAGGAGCACGAATCGAGCTATCAGAGTGAA
This sequence comes from Bacillota bacterium, assembly GCA_016286445.1. Taxonomy (GTDB): domain Bacteria; phylum Bacillota; class Clostridia; order Christensenellales; family CAG-138; genus UBA3792. Next base: position 5,054 of record JAEESS010000030.1, on the reverse strand, counting down.
TCGCAGCCGAGATACCTTGCGGGCGAGATCGCGGCAAGGCGCGTGAAAGCGTCGGGCGGCGCGCTCGTGCTCGGCAGCGCTACGCCCTCGCTTTTAAGCTATTCACGGGCGCTGAGCGGCAAATACATGCTTCTGGAACTGAAAGACCGCGTGGCGGGCAGACCGCTGCCGACCGTTGAGATCGTCAACATGCGCGACGAGCTTCTGATGGGCAACAACAGCATCTTCTCCGACAAGCTTGCGGAACGACTGTCCGAATGTCTTGCTCTCGGGCAGCAGGCGATGCTGTTCATCAACCGCCGCGGCTACGCGACGTTCGTCAGCTGTCGAAGCTGCGGATACGTCCTAAAATGCGACAACTGCGATATTTCGATGACGTATCACAAGACGGAATCACGCACGCGCTGTCATTACTGCGGCGCCGTGAAGCCGCTGCCGAAGGAGTGCCCGAACTGCAAAAAGCCGTTCATCAAGCAATTCGGCATCGGCACGGAGCAGGTCGAGGAGGCGGTGCGCCGGCTCTTCCCCGCCGTTAAAACGCTTCGCATGGATACGGACACGATGCGCGAAAAGGGCAGCTACGAAAAGCTGCTGTCCGCATTTCATCGGAAGGAAGCGCAGGTGCTGATCGGCACGCAGATGATCGCAAAGGGGCATGATTTCCCGAACGTCACGCTGGTCGGCGTCGTCGCCGCGGACACGACCCTGAACCTGCCGGACTATCGCGCGCCGGAACGCACGTTCCAGCTATTGACGCAGGTCGCGGGACGCGCCGGACGCGACAGCCTGCCCGGACGCGTCGTTCTGCAGACCTATGAGCCGAATCATCCGATCATCCGGTTTGCGAAGGAACAGGATTATCCCGGCTTTTACCACTACGAGATCATGGAGCGAAGAAAGCTCCTCTACCCCCCGTTCTCGCTCTTCCTCCGTATCGTGTTTGCGGACCGCGACGAGCGGACCGCGGAACACGCGTGTCTCGATTACGCGAAAGCGCTGGAGACGGAACTGCGCGCCGTTCTCGGCGAGGAGGGCAAGCAGGATCTTTTGCTGCTCGTTGCGGCGGAAGCACCGATCGCGCGGATCTCGGGCTACACACGCTACCAGATCTTGATCAAGCTGCTGCGCACAAAGCGCCTCAAGGATGCGGTAAAGACCGTTTCGACGTTCCATGACGCGCACCGCGGCGTCTGTGCGGAAACGCAGCTTGAGATCAATCCACAGGAGATGTTTTGATATGAAGAAAAAGAATCGATATAAACTGCTGTTTCTGCCTTCGATGAAAGGCTCAGGCGGATACTTTCTGCGCAGCGCGATCGAGGTCATTCTCGGCATCGTGTCGCTGTACTGCGCCTCGATCGTCACAAGCTATACGCTCGACTACGTTCTGTTGGGCAGGGATCCTTCGATTCCGGAACCGCTCTTTCAATGGCTGAAATCGCTCGGTCCGCTCGGCAGGAATTACTGGCTGTGCGGCGCGTTCTTCTTCCTGTTCACGGTGCTCGAAGGGCTGTTTATCTTTCTGCGCCGAAGGAACATTGCGATGGGCGCGGAACACATGGCAAAGCGTATGCGCGACCGGCTCTACCGCAAACTGAACGCCGTTCCGTACGATTACCACAAACACGTTTCGACCGGCGATCTCGTGCAGCGGTGTACGTCCGACGTCGACACCGTGCGCAAGTTCGTGACGAATCAGCTGATGGAGATCGTGCGCATCGCGGTCATGTTCGGCATCGCCGCCGGACTGATGTTTGCGATCCGCTGGGAAATGGCGCTGATCTCCATGGCGGTCATGCCCATTCTCACCGTTTCGAGCTTTGTCTACTTCCGGTATGTGCAGAAATACTTCACCGAGGTCGACGAAGCCGAAGGCGCTCTTACGACCGCCGTGCAGGAGAACCTGACCGGCGTGCGCGTGGTGCGCGCATTCGGTCAGCAGCGCGCCGAGTATGACAAGTTCACGCGGCTCAACAAGGACTTCTGCAAAAAGAACGTACGGCTCGTCTATCTGCTCGGCTTCTACTGGGGCGGATCGGACGCGATCGGATACATCCAGATCGCGCTGTCGCTGGCATTCGGCATCCTGTTCTATGTAAAGACGAACGGCGCGTTCTCGCTCGGCGACATCTATCTGTTCCTTTCGCTGACGAGCAGGCTTACCTGGCCGGTGCGTCAGCTCGGTCGTGTGCTTGCCGATATGGGCAAGGCGACGGTCTCGCTCGACCGTCTGAACGAGATTATGGCGGCGGACAACGAGACCGAGCCCGGCAAAGCGATCGCGGACTGCAGCCTTCTCGGCGACATTACGTTCCGGGACGTCACGTTCGGCTACGATACGAAAAACGACGTGCTCGACGGCATCAGCTTTACCGCAAAAGCGGGCGAAACGGTCGGCATCCTGGGCAGCACCGGCAGCGGCAAGAGCTCGCTCGTGCAGCTTCTGCAGCGGCTCTACCCCGTCACCGGCGGCGAGATCACGATCAACGGCACGCCGATCAACGACATCGATCATGCGCTGTTGAGAAAGAACATCGCGATCGTGCTGCAGGAGCCGTTCCTCTATTCGCGTTCGATCCGGGAGAACATCATGCTGACCGCGCCGAACGCGACCGAAGCGGAGCTCTTTGAGGCTGCGCGGGAAGCGGCGGTGCACGATGTCATCGAAAAGTTCGCGGACGGCTACGACACGGTCGTCGGCGAACGCGGCGTTACCCTTTCGGGCGGACAGCAGCAGCGTGTTGCGATCGCACGCGCGCTGATGCAGAAGGCGCCGATCATGATCTTCGACGATTCCATGAGCGCCGTCGACACCGAGACCGACGCGAAGATCCGCGACGCGCTCCGCCGGCATCACGGAAACGGGATCCTGTTCATCATCTCGCACCGCATCACGACGCTCAGGGAAGCGGACCGGATCCTGGTGCTTGACCACGGCAGGCTGGTGCAGCAGGGCACGCATGACGAGCTGATCCGTGAGGAAGGACTGTACCGGCGCATCGCCGAGATTCAGGATTATCACGCGGAAGGAGGCGACATGGCATGAGTTACGACAACGAGGCTGAATTTGACCGCGATGAAAAGATGGACGCGAAGCTTTGGAAGCGTCTGTTCGGCTACGCGATGCGCAATCGCGGACTTTTCATCCGTATTCTTCTGAGCATGCTGATCGTTGCGGTCATCGACGCGCTCTATCCCATTCTGACGCGGTTTGCCATCGATCACTTCGTACGCCCCGACGCCGCGCCGACCTCCGACGGGCTTTGGCTGTTCTTCGGGATCTACGCAGGACTCGTTGTGTTCCAGGGGTTCTTTACGATGCGGTTCATCGGACGTTCCGGTGAAATGGAGATGGCGATCTCCTACGCGATCCGGCAGGAAGCGTATCTGAAGCTGCAGACGCTGTCGTTCTCGTTCTACGACAAGACCTCCGCCGGCTATCTGATGGCGCGCATGGTCAGCGACGTCGCGCGGCTTTCCGATATGATCGCGTGGAGCATCACAGACTTTCTGTGGTCCGGCTTCTACATTCTGTTCTGCTTTGCGGCGATGTTCTGGTTCAACTGGAAGCTGGCGCTGATCGTGCTTGCGGTCATTCCCCCGCTTGCGATCGTCAGCCTGTACATTCAAAAGCGGATCCTCCGCTATCAGCGCGTCGCAAGAAAGCACAATTCCCGCATCACCGGCGCGTTCAACGAGGGCATCATGGGCGCGATGACGACCAAGACGCTCGTGCGCGAGGAGCAGAACGCCGCGGAATTTGAAGCGATCACCACCGATATGCGCAAGGCGAGCGTCAAGGCTTCCGTGCTGTCCGCTTCGTTCTTCCCGCTCGTCGTTTCGCTCGGCGCGGTCGGAACGTCGCTGGCGCTGATCTTCGGCGGCGCGGGCGTGCAGGCGACCCTGGGCGGGACAGAGACCTTCCTCGGCGTCATCACCGCAGGAACGCTCGTCTCGTTCATCAACTATGCGTCAAGCCTCTTCGACCCGATCCAGCAGCTCGCGGGCATCTTTGCCGACATGCAGAGCGCGCAGGCGAGCGCGGAACGCGTCCTCTCCCTGCTCGACACCGAATCCGAGGTCCGGGACACGCCGGAAGCGGAAGCGAAGTACGGCACGTCGATGGACCCGAAGCGCGAGAACTGGGAGCCGATCGTTGGCGATATCGTGTTCGATCACGTCGATTTCTGCTATAAGGAATCCGAACCGCTGCTCCGGGATTTCAACCTGCATATCCGCGCTGGCGAGACCGTTGCGCTCGTCGGCGAGACCGGCGCGGGCAAGTCCACGATCGTGAACCTCATCTGCCGCTTCTATGAACCGAAGAAGGGGCGTATCCTGATCGACGGCAAAGACTACCGTGAACGCTCGCAGCTTTGGCTGCAGTCTTCGCTCGGCTATGTGCTCCAGAGCCCGCACCTGTTCTCCGGCACGATCCGCGACAACATCCGCTTCGGACGTCCCGACGCGGACGAGGAAAGCGTGAAGCGCGCCGCGGCGATGGTCCATGCCGACGCGTTCATCGAACGGCAGCAGAAGGGCTACGACACCGAGGTCGGCGAAGGCGGCGTGCGGCTTTCCACCGGGCAGAAGCAGCTGATCTCGTTTGCGCGCGTGATCCTTGCCGATCCGCAGATCTTCGTGCTGGACGAAGCGACGAGCTCGATCGACACCGAGACCGAACAGCTGATCCAAAGCGCGATCACCGAGGTGCTGAAGGATCGCACGAGCATCGTCGTGGCGCACCGTCTCAGTACGATCCGCAACGCCGACCGGATCCTCGTCATCCGCGACGGCGCGATCGTCGAAGAGGGCAATCACGAAACGCTGCTCAAAAAAGGCGGCTATTATCACGATCTCTACATGCATCAGTATGAAGAGGACGCGATGCAGGAAGCGCTGAAATGAATTCAGTCTGCAGAAACATTTTCTGCAGACTGGTTTTCAGAATCGCCTAAAATGCTGTGCATTTCCGGGCGGCGATTCTGCAAGGTGTCAAATCCGACGCGCATGTCGCCGGATTTGACATATTTACATCATCGTGCTCTCAACGC
>JAEESS010000088.1 GCA_016286445.1 Bacillota bacterium | reverse complement strand
TTCCGGAGCTCAAGCTGCCGGAGGTTGCGAAGACGCTGTGCGACGGCGTTGACAAGGGCTATGATTTCATCGTCACGAACTTTGCAAACGGCGACGTCATCGGACATACGTCCAGCGACACCGCAAAGCCGGTCGCCTGCGAAGCGATCAGCAAATACGTCGGCAAGGTCGTTTCGCACGCGCGCGAACACGGCTATACCGTTCTGGTGACCGCTGACCACGGCAACATTGAGATCCTGCACACGCCCGAGGGCAAGCCGCACGTTTCGCACACGACGAACCTTGTCGCCTGCATCGCGCTCGGCGACGGTACGGAACAGCTCAAATCGGACGGCAAGCTCTGCGACGTCGCGCCGACGATCCTTTCGGCGATGGGCATTGCGCAGCCCGAAGAGATGACCGGCTCCCCCCTGTTCCGCTTCGCAAACGCGGGCAAGGTCCTGCTCCTGATCTGCGACGGCTGGGGACTTGACAAGCCGACCGACAACAATCCGATCTTCACCGCGTCGACGCCGGAATGGGATATGCTGCTTGCGAACTACCCCTATGCGAAGCTCGAAGCGTCCGGTCCCGCGGTGGGACTCGCCGAGGGCAAGACGGGCAATTCCGAAGCCGGGCATATCAATCTCGGTTCGGGACGCGTGGTCCTGCAGGACGACGTCCGGCTCGACAACGCCATGAAGGACGGCTCGTTCGCCGAGAATCCGGTCTTCCTGCACACGCTGAACGCCGTGAAGGAACGCGGCGCCGCGCTGCATCTCTTCGCGCTGCTGACGAAGAAGTCCTCGCACGGCTCGATCGACTATCCTCTGGCGCTTGTCGACATGGCGAAAAAAGCGGGGCTCGATAAGGTTTACGTGCACGTCATCTTCGACGGGCGCTCCACGGAGCCGGGCAGCGCGCCGAAGCTTTTGCGTGAGTTCGGCGAAACGATCCGCAATAAGGGCGTCGGTCTCATCGTGTCCGGCGTCGGCAGAGGCGTCGCGCTCGACCGCGACCAGAACTGGGCAAAGATACAGCGCACCTATGCGTCGCTCGTCGAAGGCAAGGGCGCGCCGTATTGCGAATAAACAACACTTTCAAATAATGATTCGGAGGTAAAACATGGTTAATGTCGGTATCATCGGCGCAGGCCGCATCGGACAGGTGCATGCAAAAAGCATCCTCTCCGGCGTCCCCGACGCAAAAATCCTGGCGATCGCGGATCCGTTCATCAAGCCCGAGGTCGCCGCGTGGGCAAAGTCCGTCGGCATCGAGAACGTGTATACGGACCACAGAAAGATCCTCGAGGATCCGCGCATCGACGCAGTTCTGATCTGCGCATCCACCGATCAGCATGCTCAGCTTTCTCTGGAAGCGATCGCGGCAGGCAAGCACATCTTCTGCGAAAAGCCGATCGACCAGAGCATTGCGAAGATCGAAGAGGTCAAGGCGGCGCTCGCGGCGAGTCCGAAAAAGCTCGTCTATCAGGTGGGCTTCAACCGCCGTTATGACCACAACTACCGCGCCATGCGCAAAGCGGTCGAGGAAGGCAAGATCGGCGAGGTGCAGTTCGTGCGCATCTCTTCGCGCGATCCGGAGCCCCCGCCCGCAAAGTACGTTGCGCTGTCCGGCGGCATTTTCATGGACATGATGATCCACGACCTCGATATGGTACGCTATCTTTCCGGTCAGGAGATCGTTGAGCTTTACGCGCAGGGCGCGTGCCTCATCGATCCCGAGATCGGCAAGGCGGGCGACGTGGATACCGTCACGATCACGCTGAAGCTTTCCAACGGCGCGCTTGCGACCATCGACGGTTCCCGCAAGGCGGTCTACGGCTACGATCAGCGCGGCGAGGTCTTCGGTTCAAAGGGCTGCGTCGTCAACGCGAACGATTCGGAATCCAACGTCGTGCTCTCCACCGTGGACGGCGTGACCGGTGAAAAGCCGCTGTGGTTCTTCCTTGAACGCTACATGGGTTCCTATCAGGCGGAAGTCCGCGAATTCATCGACTGCGTGAACAACGGCAAGGAGCCGTGGGTCGGCATCGAAGACGGTCTGCTTTCGATCAAGCTGGCGCTCGCGTGCGCGAAATCCCTCAAAGAAAACCGTCCCGTCCGCATCGACGAGATCTGAAAAATCGGAAAGGAAAAGACTATGGCAAAAATCAAAGTCGGCGTAGCCGGTTACGGCACGATCGGTCAGCGCCTCGCAGACGGCGTCGCCATGCAGGGCGATATGGAACTCGTGGGCATCGCGGATCTCGCGCCTACGCTTGCGATCCGCGCGCTGCGCGAAAACGATATGATCGGCGCAAACGACGTGAAGTACAACCTGTACCTCGTCGACGGCGCGGACAAAGAAGCGTTCGACCGCTATGATATCCCGGTTGCGGGCACGTTCGAGGAGCTGTGTAAAAGCGTCGATATCATGCTCGACTCCTCGCCGGGCGGCGTCGGCGCCAAGAATAAAGAGCTCTATCAGAAGGTCGGCGTCAAGGCGATCTTCCAGGGCGGCGAAAAGAACTCCGTCGCGGACGTGTTCTTCCACGGCTATGCGAACTATGAAAAGGGCGTCGGTCAGGACTATCTGAAGCTCACGAGCTGCAACACGACCGGTCTCATCCGCACCGTCGACTGCCTCGACCGCGAGATCGGCATCGAAAAGGTCGCGATCACGATCATCCGCCGCGTCGCGGATCCGGGCGATTATCACCGCGGTCTTACGAATGCGCTGCAGATCGACAAGGCGCCGTCGCACCAGGCGGTCGACCTGATGACGATCATGCCGCACGTCGAAGCGACGGGCATCCTCGTGCATACGCCGGTCACGCACGGACACATCATCACCGTGCTCGCAACCGCCAAGGACGGCAAAAAGATCACGCGTGAGATGGCGCTCGAGGCGTTCCGGAAGCACCCGCGCATCCGCACCGTCACGATCGACGAGGGATTCAAGGGCAACGCGAGTCTTTTCAAGTACGCGCGCGACCTCGGCAACCGCCGCGGCGACATGTACGAGATCGGGCTTTGGGAGGACAGCATCGTCGAGAGCGGCAACGACATCATGTACGCGATCAACATTCCGCAGGAGAGCGTGACGATCCCCGAAACGATCGACGCGATCCGCGCCGCGATGAAGATGCAGCTCACCCGCGAGGAAGGCACCGCAAAGACCAACGAGTATCTGAAGATCGGTCGGTTCAAGAAACTGCAGAAATAACAGAGAGGTTCAACATGCGATTCGGAATCAGAACGCTGGACGAACTCGAGGTACGCGGCAAAACGGTCCTTTGCCGTGTGGATATCAATCAGCCCGTGGATCGTGATGCGGGGACGCTGAAAAGCATCAACCGCATCACGGCCTGCGTGCCGACGATCCGCGAGCTCAGCGAAAAAGGCGCCAGAGTCGTCCTGCTGGCGCATCAGGGCAGCGATATCGAGTACAAAAACTTTTATACGACAAGGCCGCATGCGGCGATCCTTTCCTCACTTCTCGGAAAAGAAGTGCAGTGGATCGACGACGTTTGCGGTCCCGCGGCAAGGCAAGCCATTCGCGATCTAAAGGATGGCGATGTTTTGCTTTTGGACAACGTACGATTTGTCGCCGAGGAACAGACGCTGTTTGAAAAGAACCTGCGGCTCACGCACGAGCAGCAGGCAAAAACGCTGCTTGTAGAGAAGCTTGCGCCGCTGGCGGACCTGTATGTGTGCGACGCCTTTGCCGCGGCGCACCGCGATCAGCCGAGTCTGTGCGGGTTCGAGCAGGTGCTTCCCTCTGCGATGGGGCGGCTGTTTGAGAAGGAATACTGCACCGTATCGTCGGTCATGGAAAACCCGGAACGTCCGTGCGTGTTTGCGCTGGGCGGCGCGAAGATCGCCGATGCATTTCAGATGATGCAGACGGTCCTCGAACGCGGGATCGCCGACACGATCCTCACCGGCGGTCTGGTGGCGAACATCTTTTTGATCGCGCTCGGACACGAGATCGGCCGCGGCAGCCGCGCGTTCATTGTGAAATCGAACTATACGGAGTTTTTCGATCGCGCAAAGGAGCTGTACCGGCAGTTCGGCGAGCGGATCCGCCTGCCGGAGGACCTCGCGTGGGTCGAGAACGGCGAACGGCGCGAAGCTTCGGTTTTCCTGATGCCGGAGGACGTATCCGCCGTCGACGTCGGGCATGCGACCGCCGAGGCATACCGGACCTGCATCCTTTCCGCAAAGACCGTGTTCGTCAACGGTCCCATGGGCGTCTTTGAACAGGAGCCGAGCGAATACGGCACCAAGGCGCTTTGGCAGGCGCTTGCCGATACCGAGGGCTTTACGGTGCTCGGCGGCGGCGACAGCATCACGGCGACCGAAAAATACAAGCTGACCGGCAAAATCGGCTATATCTGCACCGGCGGCGGCGCGCTGATCCGCTTTTTGAGCGGCGAAGAGCTCCCCGTCGTCAAAGCGCTGCGGCACGGATCGACCCTGCCGCTTCCGGAGGAACAGGCATGAAACTGCGTTTCGGATTCGGCACGGGCTTTCAGGAGGTCGAGGTGCCGGACAAAAACCTGATCGCGGAACTGCACGCCAACGACGTTCCCGTGGAGCTTACCGGCGAAGCGGAGGTCAGACGCGCGCTGATCGCGCCGATCGGCTCTCCGCGCTTAAAGGACATAGTGCATCCGGGCGAAAGGATCGCGATCATCACAAGCGATATCACGCGCCCGATGCCGACCTTTAAGGTCATGCCCGCGCTTTTGGATGAGCTGTACGCGGGCGGCGTCAGAAAAGAGGACGTCACGCTCGTATTTGCGCTCGGCAGCCACCGCAAACATACCGAGGCGGAGCAGAAAAAGCTTGCAGGGGAACGCGCGTGGAATGAAATCAAATGCGTGGACAGCGATCCGGACGACTGTGTGCATTACGGAACGACCTCGCGCGGCACGCCGGTGGATATCACCCGCGTCGTTGCGGAAGCGGATCGCAGAATTTGCCTCGGCAACATCGAATACCACTACTTCGCCGGATATTCCGGCGGCGCAAAAGCGATCATGCCGGGCGTATCGACGCGCGCGGCGATCCAGGCGAACCACAGCCGCATGGTGCTGCCGGAGGCAAAGGCGGGCGCTCTGGAAACGAACCCTTTGAGAATGGACATCGAGGAAGCGGGCGCCATGGTCGGCATCGACTTCATTGTGAACGTGGTGCTGTCCGAACACAAGGAGATCCTGAAAACCGTTGCGGGCGACGCAACGGAAGCGCACCGCGCGGGCTGCCGCTTTTTGGACCGGCTGTACCGAAAGGAGCTCAAGGAGCCTGCGGACATCGTGCTGGTGTCGCAGGGCGGAGCGCCGAAGGACCTGAATCTCTATCAGACGCAAAAGGCGCTGGACAACGCGAAGCACGCGGTCAAAGACGGCGGCGTGATCATCCTGATCGGCTCCTGCAAGGAGGGGCTCGGCGAAAAAACGTTTGAGCAGTGGATGACCGAAGCGGATTCGGCGCACAGCCTGATCGAACGGATCGGACGCGAATTCAAACTCGGCGGACATAAGGCGGCGGCGATCGCCATGGTGCTCGAACGCGCGGAGGTCGATCTTGTATCGGAGCTGGACGACGATTTTGTCCGCTCGATCTTCCTCAAACCGTACAAAACCGCGCAGGAAGCGCTCGATCACGCGTTTTCAAAGCTCGGTCCGGACGCAAGGGTTCTGGCTATGCCGTACGGCGGCTCGACGCTGCCGACCGTCGCCCGATAAATGAAAGATGCAAGGATCTGAAAGGAGAACAACCATGGCAATGTTTGATTCGGAAAAAGTGAAACTGGGCATCGCCCCGATCGGCTGGTGCAACGACGACATGCCGGAGCTCGGCGCGGAGAATACGTTCCGGCAGACCGTCAGTGAAATGGCGCTGGCGGGCTTTACGGGGTGCGAGATCGGCAACAAGTACCCGAAAGACCCGAAGGAGCTCAAGCGGGAGCTGGATCTGCGCGGTATGCGCATCGCAAGCCGCTGGTTCTCCTCCTTCCTGCTTACAAAGCCTTTGGAGGAGAATATAGCGGACTTTACAAGGGAGCTCGATTTCCTTGCCGCCGTCGGCGCGAACCGCATCAACGTTTCGGAACAGAGTTATTCGATTCAGGGTCAGGTCGATACGCCGATCCTGACCGGAAACCAAAAGCCCGTCATGAACGACGCGGGCTGGGAGCGCTTCACAAAAGGGCTTGACGCGCTCGGCAAGATCGCGTATGAGCGCGGCTTCAAGCTGTGCTTCCACCATCACATGGGCACCGTCGTGCAGACCGCCGAGGAGACCGACCGCATGATGGCGAGCACCGACCCGCGCTATGTCTTCCTGTGCTACGACACCGGTCACTTTACCTTCGCGGGCGAGGATCCGCTTTCGATGCTGAAAAAGTACGTCGATCGCGTGGGGCATGTGCATCTCAAAGACATGCGCCTTCCGGTCGTGCAGCTTGTGCGGGAGAACGACTGGAGCTTTTTGACCGCGGTCCGCAACGGCGCGTTTACGGTGCCGGGCGACGGCGACGTGGACTTCGATCCCGTGTTCAAGGTCCTTTCCGACGCGCACTACGAGGGCTGGCTTTTAGTGGAAGCGGAACAGGATCCCGCAAAGGCGAATCCGCTGGAATACGCGATCAAGGGTCGCCGCTATATCAAAGAGCACACCGGACTGTAAGGAGCGAACCATGTATTTCAAAAAAGAGCCGCAGCGCGGCTATAACGCGTATATCGACACGAAGGCCGACGATTACGGGATGCTGATGGACATCGGGCTGCTTGTTCTGGAGCCGGGCGACACATATGTGATCGACGAGCCGGACAAGGAGACAGCGGTCCTGCTGTTTGCGGGCAAGGTCGTGCTCAGCTGGGCGGGCAAAACCGTCGAAGCGGACCGGCCCGACTGCTTCCGGTACGAGGGAACCTGCCTGCTGTCGCCGCGCAGAGTGCGCATCGGGATCGAAGCGAAAACGCACGCGGAGCTGTTCATTCAGCAGACGGACAACGACCGCGATTACGAGCCGGTTCTGTACACGCCGGAAACGGTGCAGGTGCAGCACGCGGGCGCGAACGGCGAGCTGATGGGCTGCATGCGCCGCGAGATCAAGACGTTCTTCG
>JAEESS010000029.1 GCA_016286445.1 Bacillota bacterium | reverse complement strand
TCTCCGGTCTCGAAATGAGCCAGAACTCCGAGCGTCTCTCCTGGAGCGCAGAGGAAGTTGACACGAAGCTCCACAACATCATGATCAACATCCACAAGGCTTCCATGGAAGCGGCGGAAGAGTGCGGTCTCGGCTACAACCTGGTTGCGGGCGCGAACATCGCGGGCTTCAAGAAGGTTGCGGACGCCATGCTGGCACAGGGCATCGTCTGATCCCGAAATCCGATAATCTCCCAATCAAAAAGGACTTCCTTCGGGGGAGTCCTTTTTTCATGCTGCGTACCGCTTTGTTTTGCGCGGCGTCAGCCGCATATCGCGCTTGCGCAAGTGCCGTATCGCGGCAGTATATCGTGTCTGCGGGGACGGCGTCGGCGCGGACGCCGGAAAAGAGACGCCGATCGATCTGCGGCAATTGTTGACGATATTTGCGGAACGTGGTATATTGTACCTATCTCTATAAATACATGTCGTTACGGATACGGAGGAGACCGCGCTTGCGCATCAAAGGATGGATCAAACAGCATTACGGGATCGTTCTCATCGGGACCGCCGCCGCGGTGATCCTCTTTTTTGCGATCTTTGCCGCGGTCCGGATTGCAGGGAAGAAGCGTGCGGAAAGCGACGGAAGGTTCCCGGTGCGCATCAACGAGGTCATGGTCTCCAACGACGCGTTCCCGAACGCCGACGGCGTCCGCTGCGACTATATCGAGCTGTACAACGATTCGGACCGCAAGGTCGTGCTGGACGGGTATCAGCTCGGCGACAAGAAGAGCGGGGATCGCTATGTGTTTCCCGAAAATACGGCGATCGAGCCGCACGGATATCTGGTCGTCAGCTGCAGCAAGGAGACGGAAGGACCGTTTTACGCGCCATTCGGGCTGTCCAAGAACGGCGGGGAGGATCTTCGGTTTCTGGATCCGCAATCCATGGTGATCGAAACTGTCCGCACGCTCGCGGCGGATAAGAACACGGCGCAAGGACGGGACGAAGCGGGCAATTGGGATCTGCTGCCGTACGGCACGCCGGGATATCCCAACACGCAGGAAGGGTACCGGACCTGGGCGAAGTACCACACCGTAACGTATACGTCCGACGTGGTGATCAACGAGATCATGACGTCCAATTCGATCTACCGGGTCCTCGGCGGCGAATGCACGGACTGGATCGAACTGCACAACACGTCCGACGCGCCGGTCCGGCTTGACGGGTACGGACTGTCCGACAGCGACAGCGAAGCGATCGGGATTTTCCCGGAGGATACGGTGCTGGAGGCGGGCGAATACCTGGTTGTTCCGTGCGCGCAGACGGGGGAGACCGCGATGCGCTTCGGACTCAGCAGGATGGGCAGCGAGAACGTCACGCTGTTCCGCGCGGACGGGACCGTTGCCGATATGGTACGGACCGTGCCTGCGGAGCAGAATCAGTCCTACGCGCGCATGGAGGACGGAAGCTGGAAGCTGACGTTCGACGCGACACCGGGCTTTGCAAATACGCCGGAAGGGCGTGAGGCATACGTCCGATCCGCAGAGCCGATCAATGCCGAGATCCGCATCACGGAGATCATGGCGGACAACAAGTCGATCTATGCGGACGCGACCGGGCTGTTCCACGACTGGGTCGAGCTGACCAACGTCGGGGAAACCGCGTGCAGCATCTCCGGCTGGTTCCTTTCGGACGACGAAAACGATCCGACGCAGTGGAAGATCCCGGATTATACGCTCAAGGCGGGAGAATCCGTCGCTGTGTTCTTTGCGGGCAACCGCGACGGGGAGATCGGCGGCGAACTGTTCGCGCCGATGTCGCTTTCGGCGGCGGGCGAGGCGGTGTACCTTACGGACCCGGTCGGCGAGCTCCGGGAGACGGTATCCTTCGGACCGATGGACGAAAATCGCTCCCTTGTGATCGACCCCGCGACCGGCGAACAGCGCGTCTGCGTCTATCCGACGCCGGGGTATCCGAACACCACAGAGGGCTATGAGGCGTTTTCAAAGCGGCTGAAGTCCAAAGGCGCGCTTGCCGTCTGGGAGGTCATGACCGCGAACGACGCGTATCTCAGTCAATCCGGCGAATACTATGACTGGCTGGAGCTAAAGAACATTTCGTCCGAGCCGATCGACCTGTCGGCATACAGCATTTCGGACGATGTGAAGCGTGCGGACCGCTTCGTGCTTCCGGAGGTGACGCTTGCGCCCGGCGAGCTCTATGTGCTGATCCTGTCCGGACATCCGGAGTATTCCACCGAACGGTACTGGCATGCAAGCTTTGCGCTGAACGCGCAGGAGGACGATCTCTTCCTGTTCGAGAACGGAACGCTGATCGATTATGTGCATCTTTTCGAGCTGCCCTATCACTGCACCTGCGGGCGAACGGGAGACGAAGGCGGGTTCTTCTATATGAAGCCGACGCCGGGGAAGGAAAACGAGTCGGGCGTTCGGATGATCAGCGGCGAGCCGACGGCGTCGGTAGCTTCCGGCGTCTATAACGGCGTGACCGGCATCGACGTGACGCTCGAAGCCGAAGGAACGATCTATTACACAACGGACTGCAGCGACCCGGACCGGAACGCAAACGTGTATACGGGACCGATCCATTTGGATCATACGACGGTGCTGCGGTCCGTTTCGTATGAGCCTGAGAAGAAGGAGAGCCGCATTCTGACCTGCAGCTACCTCATCAACGAGGAGCACGATCTTCCGATCGTGAGCCTTGTGACCGATCCGGACCATCTTTGGAACTCTTCGACCGGCATTTATATCGACGGGCTCAGTCGGAAGGAGATCGAATATCCCGCCGCCGCCGCGTATTTCGGTCCCGACGGCAGCTGGGAGACCGCGTGCGGGATCAAGATGCACGGGCTCACGTCGCTGATGAAGCAGCCGAAAAAATCCTTTACGCTGAAGTTCGGCGGCGTCTACGACGGTCCGCTGCACTACGATATCTACGGCGACGGCGCGGTCACGGTGTTCAAATCGGTCATTCTGCGCGCCGATGCAGAGAGCGTTTACGCATCGTTTCTGCGGGACAATCTGATGCACCGCATCGCAAAGGAATACAGTTCCGCCATGCTTTCCCAGAATACCAGGTATGCCGTTTTGTATCTGAACGGACGGTACTGGGGAATCTACGCGATCCGCGAGCAGTACACGCCGTTTTTTTATGCGTCCAACATGGGCGTTCCCGAGGATACCGTGACGATATCCAAGAACTACATTCGCGGCGGGACGACGCTTTCCGAGGCAGAGCGCTATGTGATGAACCACAGGATGGCCTCCGAGGAGGATTATGCCTATGTTGCCGAACGGATCGACGTCATGAGCTTTATCGATTGGGCGATCTTTCAGGCGTACTGCGGCAACTTCGACATCGACGGAAACATGCGATACCTCTGCAGCTCCGTCGACGGGAAATGGCGCTGCGGGCTGGTGGACGTCGATCTCGGCATGTGCACGCTGAACGCTTTCCTTACCGTGTTCAAGGCGGAACAGATCGGTCCCATGCTGCGCGCAATGCTGAAAAACGAGACCTTCCGGCAGCAGTTTTTGACCCGCATGGCGGAATTGCTGTCCACGGGGCTATCGAAGGAGAACGTCACGAACACGATCGACGCGATGGCGGCGGAGATCCGCAGCGAGATCCCGAATGAAGTGAAGCGCTGGGGCGGACCGAAAAACTGGGAAAGCATGGTCGACGCGATCAAGGAATTTGCAGACAAGACCGTCCCGATGATGATCAAAAGCATCCAAAAAGAAATCGGTCTTTCCAATGAGGAGATGCAGACCTATTTCGGCGGACTGCTGCCGTAAACGCACCTCAAGATACAATACTGCTCTCTGACTAAAAATGAACAATCGGGCGGCGTCTTTTTGCCGGTTCGGCTTCGACGAATCTTGATTGACCGCCGGTCAACCTGCGATCCGCCTCATGGGACCAACGAAAATTCCGCTTGTCGGCTCGTCCGCTTTCGATCAGAGATGCGTATAGCAACAGCGGGACCGGATCGGTCCCGCCGTTTTTTTGTACACGGATTTTACTTGTCGGTGTGGATATCGACCTGCTGATGCGCGAGCGGAATGTTGTTCTCGATCAGCTTTGCCTGTACCGCCTTGTTCAGCGCGAAGTAGACGGTCCAGTAGTCGCCGGACTTGAACCAGGTGCGGAGCTTGAACGTCGGCAAGCCGCCCTCGGTCACGGTGACGAAGGTCTCGGGCGCGGGATCCTCGAGCACCAGCTCGTGGTCCTTTGCACATTCGAGCATCAGCGCCTGTACCTTGTCGCGATCCGCAGCGGGGCTCAGCGTGATATCGATGTCGAGACGGCGCAGCTCATTCGTGTTGAGGTTCTTGATCGCGGAATTGGCAAGCGCGCCGTTCGGCAGGGTGATGCGGAGATTGTCCAGCGTGTCGAGCGTTGTGTAGAACAGCGTGACCTCGCGGACCGTGCCTTCATGCGTGCCGTCGCTGATAAAGTCGCCGACGTGGAACGGACGGAACACCAGCAGCATGATGCCGCCTGCAAAGTTCGCCAGCGAGCCCTGCAGCGCAAGACCGATCGCCAGACCGCAGGAGCCGAGCACCGCGATGATCGAAGCGGTCGGCACGCCGACGGTCGCTACCGCGAGCAGGATAACCAGCACATAGCCGAGCACCTTGACCGCGCTGACCGCAACGGTCTGTACCTCGGATGCGAGGTTCTGATACCACTTGGTCTTTTTGATGAGCTTGATGATCAGCTTCACGATCAGCAGTCCGACGACCAGGATCACCAGCGCCGCGATCAGCTGCATGGCGAATGCGCCGATGCCGTCGCCGAACTTCTCCGAGATCGCGTTTGCGAGTCTCTGTGACCAACTGAGTTTCTCTTCCATATCTTCCATATCCTTTCCTCCGTTTCATTTGGATTCATATACAGTATAGCAGATCCCGCGCGTTTTGTTAAGAGTAAATATGAAATTCATATATCATTTTTGGAAGAGAATCGCCGCAAAGCAGCATGAATGATCCGAAGGACATGAATTGCGCCCGCAGCGCAACATCCGTCGCTGCAGGCGCACAAAAAGGGCGCCCCGTTCGGACGCCCTCAAAGCTCAGTTCTGTCCTGCCTCCGCGATGTTCAGCGCGTGGTCGGAGATTCGTTCAAGGTCGGTCAGCGCCTCGACGTACAGCATACCGATCTCCGCCGAACACTTGCCCTCGGAAAGGCGTTTGATGTGGTTGTTCTCAAAGAGATCGACGAGGTCGTCAACCTCCTGCTCGCGTTCCGCAATGTTTGAAAGCGGAATTGCCTTCGGGTTCAGCATGCAGGTGTGCGCGTCCTCAACGATGGTCAGCACCTTCAGGAACAGCGGCGCGATCTCGTCCATCGCAGCCTCGGAGAAATTGAGCTTGCTGTCCCGCATGTGCCGGATATAGCCGGCGATGTTGTCTGCGTGGTCGCCGATCCGCTCGTAGTCGACGATGACGTGATGCATCCGGTCGATGCTCCGCGCGTCGGCTTCGCCGAGACCGTTGCGGTTGATCTCCACGAGGTATTTCGAGATCTCGGAGTTCAGCCAGTCAAGCGTTTCCTCGTTTTCGCTGATGCCGTCAAGGTCGTTTTTCCGCGGTGCGGTCATGGCGGCGTAGGTCTTTTTGAGGTTTTCATGCGCAATGTCGAACATGCGCTCGGTTTCCTTTTCCACCGATGCGACTGCGGTCACGGAGGAGCCGAAGTCCTTGCCGCCGACAATGTGCAGAAGCCGCCTTCCTTCGAGCTTATCCTGTCCGCGGACGATGAGCCGCGAGAGCTTGATCAGCAGTCCGGAGAACGGGAACATGACGATCGTCGCGCCGAGCTTCAGGAACGTATTCGCGTTTGCAAGCTGCTGTGCATAGTTCTCCTTGCCGGAGATGTTCTCGATCAGCGTCAGCACGCCGGGGAAGATCGTGACGAGCAGGACGCAGATGATGCAGGCAAACACGTTGAACAGCACATGGACGCAGGCGGTGCGCTTCGCGTCCTTCGTGCCGCCGATCGCGGCGAGTACGGAAACCGTTGTGCAGCCGATGTTCTGCCCGCAGATCAGAAAGACCGCGGTGGAGAGCGGCAGCGCGCCCGCCATGGCGACCGCCATTGCCTGCAGCACGCCGACCGAAGCGGAAACGCTCTGCAAAATCATCGTCATCGCAGTGCCGACGAGCACGGCAAGGATCGGGTTTCTGAGGTTTGCGATCAGATTCTTGAACCAGACCACGTCGGCGAGCACCTTCATGTGGTCCTTCATCAGCGTCATGCCCATGAACAGCAGCCCGAGACCGGTCAGCGCGTACAGAATATCGTTCCACGGGCGTTTCTTCAGGAATGTCATCGCCATAACGCCGACGAATGCAATGATCGGCGCGTACATATCCACGTTGAACGCGATCAATTGACCGGTGATGGTCGTACCGACGTTGGCGCCCATGATAACGCCGATCGCGTTGTCAAGCGGCATCAGTCCCGCATTGACGAAGCCGACGGTCATGACCGAAATGGCGTTCGAGCTTTGGATGATACCGGTGATCAGCGTGCCGACCAAAAGCCCCAGGAACCGGTTCTTTGTCAGCTTTTCGAGAATCGACTTGAGCTTAGCGCCCGCCAGCCGCTCGATGCCGTTGCCCATAATTTTGATGCCGAACAGAAAGACCGCAATACCGCCGACGATCCCGAGCAGGTTTGCAATCGGGATGTGTTCAAGCGGCACATTTTCCAATAGCATAATGGCTTTCCCCCCCCACATTTACATCCTGTTTTTATCGTAACAGAAACGGCAAGTGTTTGCAACCGGATTCCGCAAATAATCTGCGTAAAATCGGCGTAAAAACGGACCGCTTTCGGAACAGTCTTCCGAAAATCGCGCCGGCGTCGACGGAGTCCGCGCGGCAAAAAACCTCCGTCCCGGGCGACGCCTCTGTATTCGTGAGCCGGATGAGGAGAATAGCAGGGGGCGCCGTCCCAGGCGCCCCGTTTGCGGATCAATGAATTGCGCCTGCAGCGCGTGCAGGGCGTACAGGAGGACGTCCCCTGCACGCATATGCTTTGCGGCAGGGACGTTATAAACGGTAAGGTTATGCTTCGGCTTTTTCCGCCTCCATGGTGATGACCTTGCGGAACTGCGTTTCGTACAGCTCGCGATAGACGCCGTTTTTCTTCAAAAGCTCGTCGTGCGTGCCCTGCTCGGCGATCGTCCCATTCGCAACGACCAGGATGCGGTCGGCTTTCAGGATCGTCGAAAGCCGGTGCGCGATCACGATGGACGTACGTCCCTCCATCAGCCGTTCCAGAGCGTCCTGGATCGCGTTCTCCGAGATGGAGTCAAGCGCGGAGGTCGCCTCGTCGAGGATCAGGATACGCGGGTTCTTGAGGATGATCCGCGCAAGCGAGAGCCGCTGCTTTTCGCCGCCGGACAGCTTGAGCCCCCGGTTGCCGACGATCGTGTCGAGCCCGTCGGGCTGCCCTTCGATGAACTCGGTGAGGCTTGCCGTTTTGATCGCGTCCATCAGCTCCGCGTCGGTCGCGTTCTCCTTGGCGTAGAGCAGATTGTCCCGGATCGTGCCGTTAAAGAGATACGAATCCTGCGTGACCACGCCGATGCATCTGCGAAGATACGGAATGTCAAAGTCGCGCACGTCCGTGTCGCCGATCTTCACGCTGCCCGCATTCACGTCATAGAGACGGGGGAGCAGGTTCACGATCGTGCTCTTGCCGGAGCCGGAAGGACCCACGATCGCGTACATCTTTCCGGCGGGTACGGTAAAGTCGATGTCGCTCAGCAGCGGCTTGTCCGCGGAGTATGAAAACGCAACGTGCTCGTAGCGGATGTCCGCGCCGCTCGTGATCGGACGGCGCGCATGCTCCGGCTGTCGGATCGCCGGGACCATGTCGTAATAATCGAAGATGCGGGTGAACAGCGCAAGCGAGCGCGTAAAGTCCACATGGATGTTCAAAAGCGACTGCACCGGGCGGTAAAGCCGGTTGATCAGCATAACGGTCGAGGTGATGATGCCGACGTTCAGCGTCGGATCGGTCTTTTGGATGATGAACCAGCCGCCGGCAAAGTAGATCAAAAGCGGACCGATCTCCGTGAACATGCCCATCAGCACCATGAACCACTTGCCGCTGCGCTGTTCCTTCATCGACAGCTTTGTGACCTCGTCGTTGATCGCTTCAAAGCGCTGCTGTTCGCGCTTTTCCCGTGTGAAGAGCTTGACGAGCAGCGAGCCGGAGACGGACAGCGTTTCGTTCACAAGCTGGTTCATCTCATCATGCTTCGCCTGGCTCTCGCTTGCCAGCTTCCAGCGCGTCTTGCCCGCGGAGCGCGTCGGAATGATCAGCAGCGGAATGACCACGATCCCGACCAAAGCGAGCAGCCAGCTCATCGTAAACAGCGCAACAAGCGTCGTCACGACGATCACGATGTTGCGGACAATGCTGGTCAGCGTGCCGGAGATCACGCTCGAAACACCGCCGATGTCGCTGTTCATGCGCGTGATGATATCGCCCTGCTTTTCGGTGGTGAAGAACGCATGCGGCATGGAAAGAAGGTGCCCGTACATCTGGTTCTTCATGTCATAAATGATCTTGTTCGAGATCCACGCGTTGATGTAGCTTTCGAGCACGCCGATCACCTGCGACACGGTCAGCGTCAGAAACGCCGCAATCAACAGCTGAATCAAAAGCTTCATGTTTTTGCCGACAAGCGCTTCGTTCACGATCCGCCCGGTGATGATGCTCGGCAGAAGTCCTACGCCCGCGGAGACGAGGATCGTCACAAACACGAGCAGAAACTGCAGCCAGTACGGCTTCAGATAACCGAGGATCCGTTTGATCAGCTTCCAGCTGACCTTCGGCACGTTCTGTTTTTCTTCATCGGTCAAAAATCCGCGCGGTCCCATACCGCCCATCGGTCCCGGCATACTTCCTTCCTTTCTGCGGCGTTGCCGCGGTGAATAAAAATGAATCAAAAGCACAGGGTTCCCCGTACCCGCCCTCTCCGTGCGGTCAATGCGCGGTTGTTGCGATGCAGGATCATGATGCGTTCGTACGCGATCGGGGCGTAACGATCAGGCGGGATTTCCATCCCTGCGCCTGCCCTTCGGCGCTCCGTAAAGCGGCTGCATTCTCCGCCGCCGAGATGCATTCGCCCCGCACGGATACCGTCCCTGCACTTACAATCCGATCAGCTCGGTTTTCCAGTTCAGTTCCTGGATCTGATTGTCGAGCAGACGCAGTTCCTTCGAGAGCGCGTCCGCCCGGGTTTGAAGCGCGCGTACATCGAGCGCGGGCAGAATGCGGATTTCGCTTCGGGTCGCGCGGCTCGCCGCACGGCTTGCCGCGTCGGCGGCGTCATGCAGCGCGGAGATGAGAAGCTTCTTGGTGTCGCGTTCCGCGATGAGATCGGTCAGCGTCGCGCCGTTGACCGCAGTTTCGCAGTTGGTTCGGTTGATCGCGCGAATCAGTGTGCACAGACGTTCCGTGCATGCCGTGAGCTCTTCAAGCAGCGCTTTCGGATCCTCGGCGGTCGATTCGCCCTCCTGCACAAGCGCGTTTGCTCCGATCCGCATGCGCAGCTGTTCGACGCGGCGGTTGAGATCCGCACGCTCCTGCAATGCTTCCGCCAGTTTCATATGTCGTTCTCCTTTCAGAATGATCGTTTGATCCCGCATAGATCGCGGATGATCTCGCCCGCTAAAATCAGCCCCGCGACCGACGGTACAAAGGCACAGCTGCCCGGCGTCTGCCGCTTTTGGTGCGCGCCGTCTTCCTGTTCGGCGGGGGCGGGTTCGATCGGCGGTTCCTTTGAGTACACGACCTTCAGGTGCTCGATCCCGCGCTTTCTGAGCTCGCGCCGCATGACCCGCGCCAAGGGACACACGCTCGTCTTTGCGATGTCCGCGACCTCGAAAGCCGTCGGATCCAGCTTGTTGCCCGCGCCCATGCAGCTGATGATCGGTACGTTCGCCTCGTGCGCCTGCACCGCAAGCGCGAGCTTGCCGGATACCGTGTCGATCGCGTCGGCGACATAGTCGTACTGCGAAAAATCGAACCGGTCCGCGGTCTCCGGAAGATAGAAGCAGCGGTGCGCATGCACGACCGTCTCCGGGCAGATCGCTGCGATCCGCGCCTTGACGACCTCGGTTTTCGGCTGTCCGACATTGTCCCGCACCGCGTATAGGAGCCGGTTCAGGTTGGAAAGCGCGATCACGTCGTCGTCGATGATATCGAGCGTGCCGGCGCCGCTTCGCGCAAGCGCTTCGACGGCGTAGCTTCCCACGCCGCCGAGCCCGAAGACCGCGACACGCGCCTTTTTGAGCCGTTCCATGCCATCGTCCCCGATGAGCAATCTCGTTCTTGTGAATTGATCCGCCATGTTTGTACCTGCACAAAAGAATATATATAATTATACGCCGCGCGAATGCGGCGTGTCAAGAAAGCGGGAAAGAAAAAGCCCCTTCCGGGGCTTGCACTTTGCGTTCATTTGTTCGCGGCGGGCGCAGCATGCATTTTCGGCTCCATCTCCAGCGTGTACCGCTGACAGGCGTTGATGATGCGCGTGGCGCCGTACAGACGTTCGCGCGGGATGCCGTAGGAGAGGTGCACATGCCCGTGCACAAGCGCCTGCGGCTGCCATTTGTCCAGCATCGGCAGAAACGCCTCGAATCCGCGGTGCGCGTAATCGTCCGCGTCGCCGACGCCCTTCGGCGGGCAGTGCGTCAGCACGATATCCACGCCGCCCGCGCGCCGCACCTTGCCGGAAAGCCTTGCGATGCGCCGTTTCATCTGCCGTTCGGTGAACTGGCAGCTTCCGCCGCTGTAGACGGCGCTGCCGCCGAGCCCCAGGATGCGCAGCCCGTTCACGGTCACGAGCCGGTCGTCGATGCATTCGCAGCCCTCCGGCGGAAAGCGGTCATAGCTCTCGTTGTGGTTGCCGTGCACATAGAGCACGGGGATATTCGCCATCGTGACGAGAAAGGAGAGGTATTCCGCCTTGAGATCGCCGGCGGACAGGATGAAATCGTATCCGTTGAGCCGTCCGGGACGGTAATAGTCCCAAAGCGCGGGATCCTCGACGTCGGAGACCAGCAGGATCTTCATAGGATCGGACCGTCCTTCTTGGGCGGGATCTCGTCGCGGTAGACGCCCAAAAGCCGTACGATGCCCTGCGCCATTGGGCGGATCTCCGAAAACGCGGGAATGCTGCCCTCGACCGCGTCGGAAAGCCAATCCATGTGCAGGATCTCGTCGGGCGACAGCCAGCGGCTGCCGTCGTTTCGCACGAGCCCCTCCTGATCGCTCATCACGCGGCGGAACGGGTCGAGCCGCCCCTCGACGATCGAGTTTTTCAGCGTTTCGACGAGCGCCTTGACGCCCTCCGGCAGCTTTTCGGACGGCGTCACGCCGATCACGCCGCTCTGCATGCCCCACCAGTAATTGATCGCAGCGGCGCTGCGGTTCGCGCTTTCGTCCTCCCAGTGTCCCAAAAGCAGCTCGGAAAGCAGTTTTTCATAGAACGCGCCCCAGTTCCAGAACGTCGCGGCAAGCGGCTCCGGCGTGCCGTCGTTCTGAACGCGGATCAGCCCGTAGGGCGGCTGCGGCGCTTCCGGCGCGAACCACTCCCGGTTGCTGACGACGTCGACGCCGTCCTTCAGAAGCGACGCAAATGGGTCGCTTTCCGTGCAGGTCCAGCGAAGCTTCACCACCGCCCGCGGGTTCACGAGCCGAGCGCCGAGCGCAAACGCGTTGATGCTGGCGGGCACGCCGAAGATCGGCGCGGACGCGACATAGCCGATCCGGTCGCTGTGCGAGCATGCGCCTGCAATGACGCCCGCGAGGAACTTGGTCTCATAGATACGGCTGTAATAGGTGCGCACGCCGGGGTAGGGCATGGCGACCGAACAGTTCAGGATCTTCACATTCGGGTACGCGGCTGCGGCGCGGCGGCATGCGTCGATGAGCGACGGCGTCGTGGCAAAGATCACCTGCGCGCCGTCCTTGACCGCCTGCATAAAGAGCGTGTCCGGCGTATGTTCGGCGTCGGCGACATACGCCTGCGTCGTGATCCTGCCCGAGAGCGCTTTCTCGGCAAACAGCCGCCCCTGCTCGTGTCCGCGGACCCAGTTCGAGGTCTCGGGCGCGTATTCGTGAAGGAACGCCGCCGTAAGGTGCGTCGGCAGGAACATTGCGTCATAGATGCGCGAAAGCAGGGTCTTCCCGCCGGGCTCGGCTTCGGTCGCAACGGTCACGTCCGCTTCGGCGTCGGTCACGCTCGCGTTGAGCGAGGCGAGCAGCGTCTCGGGGGAGAGCTTGTTGAGATCGTCGATCGAGTAGACCGACGCCCATGCAAGGAACGCGTCGGAAGGACTGACGCCCTCCGGAAACTTCACGCGCTTTGAAACGTCGGAGAACAGCGTGAACGCCGAGAGCACGCGCCGCCGCTGCTGTTCGGACCAGATCTCATCCGGCTCGAAGCCGAGCGCAGCGATAAGCTTTTGATAGCGCCCGGGCTTGTTGAAGCGGAAGACGTAGGTGCGGCTCACATGATAGAACGCAAGAAACTCGTAGTAGAGCCGGGTTTCGGGGTCGTCCGCGTAGGCGGGGACGATGCGCAGCACGGAAGCCGGCACCGTCGGCGCGTCGAAAGCGCGCAGCACGGACAGCCGCTTGTTGCCCTCCTGCACATAAAAATCACCGAAATACTCATAGCACCGGATCGGATCGCGGATGCCCTCGTCAGAAAGATGCGCCTCGCACAGAGAGATCCACTTGGAACCAAATTCGGTGTTGCTCTCCGCAAGCGGCATGAAATCGCGCGAAAAGACGGAACGCCGTCCCGCGCTGACGACGCCGATGACGCGGTCTGTCGGGATGTTCATCACGCCGAGCTCAATGCGCCCGGCAACGCTTTTGCCCTCTAAGATATCGTCCAGCACCTGCGGGTACGGCCAGCGCCCGTGCTCCGCGTCCTCGCGATAGGTCCTGACCGCCTTTTTATGCGCCGCGCGAAACGCTTCTACCGCTTCTGCTCTGCTCAAAACCGCCGCTTCCTTTCTGTCATCATGATATTTTATTATATCATTTTTCCGTCGGATCAGTCAAGCGGACGGGGGAGGATCGACGCAGTTTGGAATGATCGAGAAAAGTTGCGGTCCCCGATTGACGGCGAAGCAAAAATACGATACAATATACAACAGTAAATGCAAGTTTACAAAATCAATATCGGAGGTTTTATCACATGATCAAAAAGTGGATCTGCAGCGTTTGCGGTTACGTTCATGAGGGAGCGACCCCGCCGGAGTTCTGCCCGGTCTGCAAGCAGCCCGCGTCGAAGTTCAACGAGGTAAAGGAAGAAATGGTCTGGGCGGCGGAGCATGTCGTCGGCGTCGCACAGGGCGTACCGGAGGACATTATGAACGATCTGCGCGCCAACTTCCAGGGCGAATGCACCGAAGTCGGCATGTATCTTGCAATGGCGCGCGTCGCGCACCGCGAGGGTTATCCGGAGATCGGTCTCTATTGGGAGAAGGCGGCTTGGGAAGAAGCCGAGCACGCGGCAAAGTTCGCAGAGCTTTTAGGCGAAGTCGTCACCGATTCCACCAAGAAGAACCTCGAAATGCGCGTGGAAGCCGAATACGGCGCAACCGCGGGCAAGACGGATCTTGCAAAGCGCGCAAAGGCGCTGAACCTTGACGCCATCCACGACACCGTCCACGAGATGGCGCGTGACGAAGCAAGACACGGCAAGGCGCTGAAAGGCCTTCTGGAGAGATATTTCAAATAAGAACTGTTCGGATCAGAGGGAAAGGGAAAACTTTTCCCTCTTTTTTGACGAAATAGAACGGTGTAAAGGCGCAATGATACTGGTTTAACGCTTGTTTTTTCCGACTGTAAACAATGGAAATCTCCGGATATTTGCGCTATACTGTAGGCAGAGGGTGAGAAAAGCATCCGCGTGAAAGGAGCATATGATAATGAGTTTGTTCAGCAAGAAAATCCCCAAGGCGTGTCCCAAGTGCGGCAAGGCGGACGGGTGGTGCGCACTGCCGGAATCGGTGCAGCAGGATTATGTCAATCAGGCAGGGGCGGTGAACCCCTTTTCGCCCGCGCCGATCCGCGGCACATTCGGGCAGAACCTGACGGGCACTATGGGCAGAAAGAGCAAAAAGACCCGCTTCCGTTGTGAACACTGCGGATTTGAAAAGACCTATTGACCCTGTGGAATCCAACGAAAAGGAGTGTATGAGAATGCGTCCGTTCAGTAAGAATGCTCCCACGAAATGCCCGAAATGCGGCAAGAGCGACGGCTGGCGCTGTGTGACGGACGACACGGAGCAGAGCAATGCGGCGAACGCCGGTATGGGGAATCCCTTTTATCTGGACTCCCAGCGCGATCCCTTCTATGAAGCCACGGGGAACTGGCAAGCCCCGAACAAGGTCAGGTACCGTTACCTGTGTGACAACTGCGGATACGAAAGAACGTATTGAGGCAAGGCACTGAAGATCTCTTGGCGGGATAGTTCAAATAAACGCATACAGAACTGCAGTATCGGGTAGAAGGGAGAAAGGATCATGGACTGGTTGTGGCACATTCTTGTTGAGATCGCCATCGGCGCGATCTGCGGCTTTGCGGCGAGCAAGCTTATGAAAGTGAACGGCAAGAGCCTGCTGTTCTACATCATCGTCGGCGTGATCGGCGGTGCGGTCGGCGGCGTGCTCGGCAACCTGATTAAGATCGGCGGCGGCTGGGTGATGGGCATCATCTTCTCGATCATCGGTTCCTGCCTGGTCGTGTGGCTGTATAAGAAGCTGTTCAAGAAATAAGCCGTGCGTCCTGCCTTCTGATAAGGGAAATCGGCGCAGTTGTCCGAAAAGGATCAAACACGTCGATATCGGCGCGATCGACTTTACATCGCTGCCTGATAAACAGCGGGCGAAAACAGGAGGATTACATGAAAAAACTGCTTATCTGCATCCTTGCGCTGGCGATGCTGCCGCTGTTCGGCTGCCGAAAGGACAGCTCGGCGATCAAGATCATTCCTTGTGACGGCTGCGGCAAGAAAATCGAGTTTCCGGTCGATTCCAACGTGACGGAAGACTGGATCATTCTCTGCGACGAATGCAACGAAAAGGTCGACCGAGACTGATAAATAACCGTATGTGCGGGAGGGAAGGGAAAAACCTTCCCTTTTTCTTTGGCAAAATAGAGCCCTCAAAAGGCGTCGGATCGCCCCGATAAACGGGTCTAAATCGGTGCGGAACAGGTGGTTCCGATCGGAAGGATATGTTACACTGAATACAACAAAAGAAGCCTGTCAGGCAGAAAAGTAAAAGGAGGCGTTGAACATGTTGGGCAGAACCATTCTTTTGTTTGTAGGTTCGATCGTGGTGGTCGGAATCACAGCGTTCCTGATCATCAAATGGGTCAAAGGCGCGAATACGAGAGACGACACGGAAAACGTCGTCAATCTCAACGACCGCTTCAACCGCGCGCGGTACATGGACCAAGAAAATAACTGATGGTAGATATCACATATACGGATCGGAAAAGAGCCTGAAAAGGCTCTTTTTCGTATGCACGGACCCGAAAAACGGGCTTGACAGATTCCGTTTGCGAACCTATAATATTCCATAAGTGGAATATGGAGGAGAGATATGCTGAAACACGGGATACTCGGGCTGCTGAGTTACGGCAGCATGACGGGGTATGACATCACGCGGACGTTCCGGGATTCGCTGCACTACTTCTGGAATGCGCAGACCAGTCAGATCTACCGCGAACTGCAGACGCTGAAGGAGAACGGCTGGGCGACGGACGAGACGGTCGCGCAGACGGGGAAGCCGGACAAGAAGGTATTTTCCATCACCGAAAGCGGCAGACAGGAGCTGAATCGCTGGCTGATCTCGGACAGCTCGGAGCTGGTCATGCGGAACCGGCTGCTGATGAAGACCTTTTTCCGCGGGGAGCGAAGCGCTGCGGAGAACATCTCGTATTTTGAAGGACTGCGCAAGGGTTGTGAACGCTTTGCGAAACAGCTTCAGACGGCGCCGCCGGACATTGAGCGGTACGCGGCGATGGTGGAGGATCCGAAGAAGGCGCTCTATTGGCAAATGACGGTGGATTTCGGCGTGCGGTACATGCAGATGCTTCTGGAATGGATCGATCACTGCAGGCAATTACTGGAGGAAACGGCAAATGAACATTCTGTTGATTAACGGCAGCCCGCGGGGCGAGCGGAGCAACACGCGGAAGCTTTCCCGCGCGTTTATCGCCGGGATCGAAACGAAAACGGACGTGACGGTCGAGGAGATCCGGCTGAGCACGGCGGATATCCGCCCGTGCCTCGGCTGCTTTGCCTGCTGGAACAAAACGCCCGGCGTATGCGTCATCCGCGACGACATGAAGGATGTTCTGGAGAAGCTCCTGTGGGCGGATCTGACGGTCTGGTCCTTCGGACTGTACTATTTTTCGGTGCCGGGCAGGCTCAAGAATCTGATCGACCGCATGCTGCCGCTCTCGCTGCCGTTCATGCAGGCGGACAGTGAAACGGGCGGACATCCGGCGCGGTACGATATGTCCGGCAAGCGCAATGTTGTGATCTCCACCTGCGGCTTCCATACCGCAAAGGGCAACTACGGCGCGGTGGAGACGATGTTCGATCACATATTCGGCAAGGGCGGGTATGAGATGATCTGCTGCGGACAGGGCGAGCTGTTCGGCGTGCCGGCGCTGTCCGCGCATACGGACCGGTACCTCGGGACCGTGACCGCCGCAGGCGAAGAGTATGTTGCGGGCGGGATCACGGAAAATACGCGTGAAGCGCTGGAAACGCCGCTGTTCCCGAGAGAGCAGTTCGAGGCGATGGCGGACGCGAGCTGGGGCGTCGATAAGGCGCGCGGAGAAAAAGAACAGGACGATCTGATCTTCACCAGACAGATGGCGGCGCTGTACCGCAAGGAATCGTATCCCGGCAGGGACGTCGTGTTGGAAATGGACTACACGGATCTCGGACGATGCTGTCAGATCCTGCTGAAAAAGGATGGCAGCGAGGTCATCGCGGACGGATTTGTACCTTATACCACAAGGATCGAAACGCCGTATACCGTTTGGCGGGATATCGCCGAGGGAAAGATCTCCGGCGCGGCGGCGATGATGAAGAAGCTGTATCGCGTGGACGGCGATTTCGAGCTGATGCTCCATTGGGACCGGTATTTCGGCGCGGGCGAGGCAAAGGAGAAGGCGAAGGAGCTTCCGGAAAAAGCCAAGGAAAAGAAGAGCAATATGCTCTGCATGCTGATCCCGTGGATCGCGTTCTGGATCGGCGCGCCGATCCACGCCCTGTACGGAAGCCTTGCGGCGATCGCGGTGTCGGCGCTGGTCCCGTCGGTGTTTTTCCGCAGCCGCAAGACCGTATACGACGTGATCTCCTGCGCCGCGGTGACGGCGTTTTCGATCCTGCTGCTGTTGTTTGAGAACAAGCAGCTGCTTGTGCCGCTCTCGTATCTGGCGTTCGGATTGATGTGGCTTGTGTCGTGCCTGACGAAGATCCCGCTGACGGCGCATTATTCCATGAACGATTACAACGGCGCGCAAGCGCTGAACAACCCGCTGTTCATGCGGACGAACCGGATCCTGACCGCGCTTTGGGGCGTTCTGTACGTTCTGACGTCGGTCTGGACCTTCTTCCTGATGCGCAGCAGATTCTCGGTTTATACGGCGATCGTGAACAACATCCTTCCGATTCTGATGGGGGTCTTTACCGCGTGGTTCCAGAAATGGTATCCGGCATGGTACGCGAAACGAACCTGAGCTTTTCCGATGCGGCGCGCAGTTTTTTGCGCGCCGTTTTGCTTTGCGCGCGGGCGTCCGGCAGGGCGGAAACGGGTTGACATCGGTGCCGTTTTTGCGTATCATGAAAACAGAAAAAACGGAAAAGAGGTTATCACATGTCCTGTACAACCGTATTGATCGGAAAACATGCTTCCAATGACAATTCCACCATGATCGCGCGGACCGACGACGGACGCTTCGACGTCAAAAAGCTCATCGTCGTCGAGCCCAAGGATCAGAAGAAAACATACACCTCCGTGATCGGGCATCTCACGGTTCCGCTTCCGGAAAACCCGATGCGCTATACCGCGTGCCCGAGCGTCGACCCGAAGAACGGCGTCTGGGCGGCGACCGGCATTAATGCGGCAAACGTCGGCATGACGGCGACGGAAACGATCACCTCGAACCCGCGCGTGCTTTCGGCGGATCCTTTGGTGACGTATCAAAAGGCAAAGGCGAAGAAAGAAAAGGACGTCCCGGGCGGCATCGGCGAAGAGGACATCGTCGTGCTCGTGCTGCCGTATATCCGCACCGCCAGAGAGGGCGTGCTGCGGCTTGCGGTGCTCTTGGAACAGTACGGCACCTATGAATCCAACGGGATCGCGTTCAACGATGAAAACGAGATCTGGTGGATGGAGACGATCGGCGGGCATCACTGGATGGCAAAGCGCGTGCCGGACGACGTCGCGGTGATCATGCCAAATCAGTTCGGCATGGACAGCTTCGACTTCGACGACGCCTTCGGAGAACAAAAGACGCATCTGTGCTCGAAGGATCTGAAAGAATTTATCGAGACCTATCATCTCGACTGCAACCAAGGCGGTGCGTTCAATCCGCGGCTCGTGTTCGGCTCACATTCCGATCAGGACCACGTTTACAACACACCCCGCGCGTGGTATATGGGCAGATATCTTGCGCCGGGACAGTATCGCTGGGACGGTCCGAACGCGGACTTCACACCCGAAAGCGACGATATCCCGTGGAGCTTTGTCCCGGACCGCAAGATCGCGGTCGAGGAGGTCAAGGAGCTGCTTTCCTCGAACTATAAGGGAACGCCGTTCGATCCGTATCTGAACCACGACACCGGCATGCGCGGCAAGTACCGCTCGATCGGCATCAACCGCACCGGCGTCACGTCCGTGTGTCAGATCCGTTCCGACGCGCCCGACTGCGCGAAAGGGCTTGAGTGGATATGCTTCGGCTCGACCACGTTCGACGCGCTGCTGCCGGTGTATCCGAATGCGGCGAAAATGCCGAAATACCTCAGTGATGTCACGCTTGACGCTTCGACCGAAAACTTCTACTGGGGCAGCCGTCTGATCGGTGCGCTGGCGGATCACAGCTATAATCAGTGCGTGCAGATCGTGACACGCTATCAGAACGCGGTCATGACCGAGGGCAGGAAGCTCGTGCTTGCATACGACCGGAAGATCGCGGAGACCGGCGACGCATCGCTTTGCGCGGAGGCGAACGAGAAGCTTGCGACGATGGCAAAGGAGCAGACCGACAAGGCGCTGACCGCGGTGCTGTACGAATCCAGCGTCACCATGCGAAACGGCTACAACCGCGCGGATAACTGAGTATTTCAGCAACACAGGGAGATAACAACACAGGAGAACAACCATGCTCCGGCAAGCGGACACATATACACCATGTGGACGAAATATCGAATTCATCCCACGCTAACCGTCCCCTTGTGTTCGATGCGTTTTCATATGGTTGCATCAAGATAGAGTAAAAGGCTCCATAGCAGATTGTTTTCTGCCATGGAGCCTTTTCTGTTTGCCACCCGCTTGAAGAATGCCAGTTAAAAATGTGTTTTTTGCATATCCCTAATTAGCACCTTCAAAGAGCAGTCCTTTTTGTGTCAATAGCGCCGTCTCGTGCAGCGGCAGGAGGGTGCGCTGCGGCCGGTTTTGATCGCCTGCATGATCTCGAGGCACTCGCCGAAGCGCTGATAGTGTACGACCTCGCGCTCGCGCAAAAAGTACAGCGGTTCGATGATCTGGCTGTTGTTCGTCATGTTCATCAGATGCTCATAGGTCGCCCGCGCCTTCTGTTCGGCTGCCATGTCCTCGGATAGATCTGCGATCGGATCGCCGGTGCAGGCGATATAGGCGGAGGTGAAGGGCACGCCGTTCGGATCGGCGGGGAAGACGCCGGTGCCGTGCATCGTGTAGTAGCCATCCAGCCCTGCTGCGGAAAGCTCCTCAAGGCTTGCGCCCTGCATGCACTGTGTGATCATCGTCGCGATCATCTCCCAGTGTGCGATTTCCTCGGTGCCGATGTCGGTGAGCGTCGCGCGGATGCGGTCGTCGGGCATCGAGTAGCGCTGCGTGAGATATCTGAGCCCCGCCCCGAGCTCGGAATCGGGGCCGCCGTATTGTGCCATCAGAAGCTTTGCCATTTTCGGGTCGGGCTTGGTGATGCGAACGGGGTATTCGAGTCTTTTTTCATAGATCCACATAAGCTTACCTCCTCAATTCTGCCACGGCCATTTCTGGTAGACCCAGCTTCCGGCGTCGTGCGTGCTGTTGCCGAAGTTTTCGAGCGGACCGAAGCGTTCGGTGTACGCATTGCAGAGACGGTCGAGCGTCGCGGCGTAGCTGTTGAAATCGTTCACGGCGTCGATATCATCGGGATGCGTATCGAGATAGAGCTGCAGCTCGACGCAGGCGAAGCGGACTTCGCCGATCCGCTGCAGAAGCTCCTGTTCCGTATAGTTCGTCATATTCATACCTCCCTATTTCTGCAGGTCGGGTATTCGGAGACAAGCTCCGGGAAAAGCGTACCGTGCGCGAGCGCTTCACACGGACAGAAGCCTGCGCGGTACGCCTGATTCGGGAAATAAACGGTCGCAAGCGCGCAGCCGCCCGTCATGCCGCAGGAGCTGTCTGCAGAGACGGAGCCCGCGGGAACAACGTTGTCGACCGCGGTGGGATCGACGGCGGGGATGCGGTCCGTAAAGCAGCACCCGCCGTTTGCATAGGATTGTTGCATGGTCTTTCCTCCTTGGTTCTTTACTGCCATGGTATGAAATCCGTCGAAAAAGCGTGATTCTATTTCGCGGCGCGTCCGCATAATCTATCCAAACGAAACGGAGGTCGGCGGTCAAAATGTCGATGGAGCTTCAAACGATCGGGGAGGAAAGAAGGATGCGCATGCTGTTTTCGGAACTGAAATGCAGGGAGGTCATCAATGTCTGTACGGGGGAGCGCTACGGAAACGTGTGCGATCTCGAATTTGATCCGTGCACGAGCGAGGTGCTGGCGATCGTCGTGCCCGGCGCGCCGCGGCTGTTCGGATTGCTGAAGGGCAAGGACGGAACGGTGATCCCGTTCTCGAAGATCAAAAAGCTCGGCGAGGACGTCATCCTGGTCGAGCTGCCGTAAAAACAGCGCACACCCGAAAAGGTGTGCGCCGCTTATGTCGCTTGGCTTATGCTTCTTTCACCGCCTGTTCCTCCAGCGCGCGGTAGTCGATCTTGCCGCGCGAGGTCCTCGGCAGCTCGTCAACGAACACAAAGCTAAACAAGTATATTGCCGTTTGTATTCAAAATTGCAGACAATCTGCCAAATCAGCGCGTTTATGTTGCGATCCGAGCACATAACGCCCTTCGGCTCGCCGGTCGTGCCGACGGTATGGGAGATCAACGCAAGCGTATCGGGATCCTTCGCAAACGTCGGAACAGCCGTGCCTTTTCCGCCTTTCAAAAACCATGTCCAGCTGTGGAAAACCGAATCCTGCGGAAGCCGGACCTTCGGATTGTTCGAATAATAGAACTGTTTCAAGCCAAAGAGAAGCGAATCGCCCGCGGAAACGACGATCGCGTGTTTCAGCGAGGTCTCGCCGATCCGTTTTCCGATCAGTTTATAGGTTCCGTCGAACAGGATCGCGACCCGGCTTTCGACCTCGTTGAGATAGTGGATGATCTCGTCCTCGCCCGCAAGCGGATGGATCATGTTTGTGGCGGCGCCGATTTTATTCAGCGCATAGACGGCATACAGCGCCTCCGGAATGCTCGGCAGCGCAACGGTGACGATCTCGCCCGGCTGTACGCCCAAAGCGGCAAACGCGGCGGCGGTCTCGTCGATCCGTTTGAACAATTCCCCGTAGGTGATCCTGCGACCCAGATAGTGGATCGCAATATCCTTCGGATACGCGCGGTTGTTCTCGACAAGATATTCGTATATCGTGCAATCCGGCAGCGGTGCGTTGATGATTTCCTCGGAATAGTATTTCAGCCACGGCTTGTCGACGGACGGATAGCCCGTCGGTTTTGCTTGCTCCATTTGCCCCTCCCAAAAAGAAAAGTGCGCAGCCGGAGCTGCGCACGAAAAATGCAAGCTCCTTTGCTGCGACACAAATCGAACACAATCGCACAGAATCGGCGTGCCCTGTTGGAGCTGTACGCTTTTGCCAATAGCAAAAGACATACACCGATTCTATGTTCGGTTCGAGTGAGATATGTATTCGATTTGTGCCGCAGTTTGAATTATTTCACGACGGGCGGAAAACCGCAACGAATTTCTGCACAGACAGCCCGAAAACTTGAACAATCCGTAAACTCGGTTTCGGAGGGGACCGGATCCTGTTTCGATGTGCTATACTATCATATTAAGTATGGCATATAAACAAGGAGGACAAGCTCTATGAAATGCCGGTATTGCGGAGGAACGGACAGCAAGGTCATCGACTCGCGTCCGAATGAGGACGGCAGTGCGATCCGTCGGCGCAGAGAGTGCATCGGCTGCGGACGCAGGTTCACAACGTGGGAGCGCATCGAGGAGAATCCGGTCATGGTCGTCAAGCGTGACGGGCGGCGCGAGCCGTTCGAGCGTGAAAAGGTCGCGGTCGGCATTCGCAAGGCGTGTGAGAAGCGCCCGATCCCCGCGGACGTGCAGAACCGCCTGGTCGACGAGATCTGCCGCGAGATCAACAACTCGCTCGATTCCGAGGTCTCGACCGAATCGATCGGCGAGCTGGTCATGAAGAAGCTCAAGGACGTGGACGAGGTCGCCTATGTGCGCTTTGCGTCCGTGTATCGCGAGTTTAAGGATTCGCAGACGTTCCTCAAGGAACTGCAGCGGCTTCTGGACGAAAAATGACGCGCGAAGAGTTTACCGCGATTTATCGCTCGATCGTTCCGGCGCATGCGTACCGGGAGGTGAACGGCGTCGGTATCTATACGATCCCGGCGTTTTCGGCGTACCCGGAGATCGACCACGGCTTTTCGGCGCGCACCGGCGGCGTTTCGACCGGTTGCTTTTCCTCGCTGAATTTGAGCTTCACGCGCCCGGAGCAGCGCGAGCATGTTCTGGAAAACTACCGCATCTTCTGCGACGCGGCGGGCATTCCGCTGGACGGCATCGTGCTGGACACCTATGAGCACGGAACGACGGTGCTGTGCGTGAACCGCTTCGACTGTCGCAGAGGCTACGACCGTGATCCGCTGCCGTTCTGCGACGGGCTTGTGACCGACGATCCGGAGGTCACGCTGATCACCGGACATGCGGACTGCATGGCGTTCTATTTCTACGATCCCGTGAAAAAGGGCATCGGGCTTTGCCATGCGGGCTGGCGCGGCGCGCTGAAACGCATCGGCGCGGAGGTCATCAAAACGATGCAGACTGCCTGCGGTTCGGATCCGAAGGACATCGTCTGCGGCGTGGGACCTTCGATCTGTCCGAAGTGCTTCGAGGTCGGCGACGACGTCGCGGAAAGCTTCGATCTGGCGTTTCCGCAGTGCGATCTGCTCGGCGTAAACGAAAAGGGCAAAGCGACGGTCGATCTTTGGCAGGTGGCGACGGCGCAGTTTTTGGAATGCGGCGTCGTGCCGGAGCACATCCATCTGATGGGCGTCTGCACGTTCGAGGATACGCGTCTGTACTCGCATCGGCGCGACAAGGGCAGGACCGGCGGCATGGCGGCGTATCTGCGGCTGACGCCGCAGAAATGAAGGAATAAAGAATAAAGAAATTACGGAAGGCTTGACTGCGCAAAGCCTTCTTTTTTTGATCAGAATACTGCATTATGCGCAGATAAATCCGCAAGACGGTTGACAAGCGGCGGGGAAAAGAGTACAATTCATAAGATTTCATTGCGAAATATGAGGAGATACACTATGGCAAAGAATGTTTACGGTAAGAAGAAGACGGCGCGCAACATCCTGATCGCAGTGATCGCGGTTCTCGTAATCGCTGTTGCGATCTTTCTGACGGTCGCACTGCAGAAGGACAGCGCCGGTCTGAACTGCTTCCAGAGAAACGCGACCGCGGTGAGCGCGGACGGCATGAAGGCAAGCATCAGCGAATACAAGGTCCTGTTCGACGCGGTCAGCTCCAATTACGGCAGCACGACGCTTTCCGACGAGCAGATCAAAAACCTGCAGGAATACTGCGCACGCGAGGTCGTCAAGCAGAAGATCTACGCAAAGGAAGCAAAGGCGCTCGGGCTCTCGCTTACCGAAGAGCAGATCGCGGCATGCAATCAGAGCGCGGACGATCATATCGCATCGATCGAGAAGAGCTATGCAGACAGCATGATCGAGAGCGGTTCCTATTCCAAGACGGCGTTCGAGAAGCAGATGGACAGCTTCTTCCAGCGTCTCGGCATGAGCAGGACTGCGTATCGCGCGTTCCTGAAGGAGAATGCGGCAGGCGAATACTACCGTCAGGCGATCGCCGCTTATTATGAGGAGAACAAGGAGAGCGTTGACGAGAACGCGCTTGTCGACTTCTACCGCAAGAGCGTGGAAAAGACGATGACGACGACGGATGAGGACGGCCATGAAACGCCGACGTATTCCGACGGTACGTTCTGGAACTATATGATGATGTACCAGATCGGCTATTCGGCAAGTCCGATGCTGTATGTGCCGGAGGGCTTTATTTACATCGATTTCATCAAGCTGGAGAAGGACAGCGCGGAAGAGCTCGAAGAGATCATCGAAAAGGTCAAATCCGGCGAGATGTCGTTTGACGAGCTGATGGAATCCGACGACAACAAGGATTCGTTCAAGGGCTTTATTCCCTCGCCGTATCCGATCGCGGAAAACGATCATTCCTCCCTGTTCTCGGAGGATGATGTGTTCCAGAAGGCGTCCGCTCTGAACGTCGGCGAGATCGATTCCTATATTGCGGAGCCTGTTGAAAAGGACGACGGAACCTCGACCGTGACCGCGTATCTGTTCCGCCGCGCCGAGGGCACGATGTGCTACGACGGCGACCACGGCGTGATCAAGATGGATTGGTTCCCGGGCGTTCGTGAAGCCGAGCTGGAGGAGTACAGACTCGACCGGTGGATGTCCGATCTCAAATTTGAAGATGCGATCTACGCATATAAAGGAGCGATCGGATGAAACAGCGTACGGTTCGCATCGTTTGCTGGGTCATGGCAGGACTGATGCTGTTCGGCGTCATCATCATGATCTTCGGCATGTGCGGTTAAACACAAAGCGCCTTCTGCGGAAGGCGCTTTTTCCGTTTTGGAAATCGCTTCCACTTGCGGCGAAGGCGGTTTCGTGCTATACTGTATTCAAATCTGCAAACGACGCACCGAACGGAGGAAACCATGATGAAGCGAACCATAGCGGCGATTCTGACGGCGATTCTGCTGTTTGCCGCGATCCCGGCGGCGCAGGCGGCGGGAACCGATTATACGGTCAGAATCCCGGGCGGCGAAACGAGCGCGTACATGACCGAGATCGATGGGGAGGACGCGCTGCGCGTCGACGTATATTTCGATGGCGTTACGGACGCCAAACTGCTGACGGCGCTTTCGTTCGACCTCGGTTTTCCGTCGGCAAAGCTGATGTATGTGACCGATTCGCAGTCGCTCGGCGTCAATTCGATCTACGCGGTGGACGCGTCGGGCAGGACCGTCGGAGACCGCTCGCTGATCGTCAATGCAAACAATGCGGCAAAGGGCCGTCTGCGCTTTGTGCTCGCCTCCGATTACGGCTGCCGCATCCGGAAGGACAAGCCGCTGATCTCGCTGTACTTCTATCCGATGTCGGGACAGACGGAGGGAACGACGTTCACGTTTTCGCTCACCGGCGAAATCGAGGCGGAATCCGTCCGCATGAGCGATCAGACCGGCGACGCGGACTATACCAGACGCACGGTCGGCGCGGATCTCACGCCCTACACGCTTTCCGAAAGCACGGTCGGCGAGGAGATCGACGCGGAGATCGTGTTCGCCTCCGGCGCGGTCAGCTATCTCGGCAGCATGCCGTATGTGATCCGAACGGGCAAGCCGCAGACGCCGCGCGTGACGGTTCGCAACAAAGAGACGGGGAAGACGGTGGATTCGTCCTATTACCGTCTGAGCTATCAGAACAATACCGAGGCGGGCACCGCGTATGTGATCGCGGCGTTCCGGAACGGCTATGCGGGGAAGGTCACAAGAACGTTCAAGATCTACCTGCCCGCAACCGAAACGACCTATGCCGAAAATGTGGAGGACGGCGTCAGGCTGACGTGGAAAGCGGTTACCGGCGCAAGGGGATATGTCATTTATCGCCGCGCATGGAATCGGCAAAGCGCGGGATGGACGTCCTTTGAACGCTGGAACAACACAACGCGAACGACCTGGGTCGATACCAACGTCTATGCGGGGACCCGCTACCAGTACGGCGTCAAGGCATATCCGTTCGATCCGATGGACAATTACAATCTCGGCATCGTCGGACCGCTGAAAACGACGGTGCGCATCACCACACGCACGCTGGAAGACGTTGTGCCCGGCAGAGCCTGCATCTCGGTCCGGTGGTCCGGCTCGAAAAACTTTACCGGCTATCAGATCCAGTACGCAACCGATATCAATTTCAAGGAGAACGCAAAGGACATCAAGATCAGCGATCCGAAAACATATGAGACCGTTTTGTACGGTCTGTCGTCCAGAAAGGTCTATTATGTGAGGATCCGCTCCTATCAGGTTTTCGAGGGAATGAATTATTACGGGCAGTGGTCGAACGTGCTTTTCACCAAGACGACCTGAAAAAAACGACGTCGACAGAGCCGTCTCGGAACGTTATTTGCGGACCGGCGGACTGCCGGAGAAGGATTTGTTTCATTTGTATATTTTTTATCGGTAAGTCTTGCAAAAGCAAAAAGAGTATGGTATGATGTATCAGAAAGTATGACGATACTGTGAACAATTCTGTGTTCATGCGCCGTCATCTGCGAGGTTTCGTGACAGCTGCACGTCCGATCGGCGATCCGATCGGAAGAAGGCTCAGCGGCCCGTATCATTTAGCAGGAGGAAAAGAACCTATGAAGAAACTGTTGGCAATGCTCCTTTCTCTCGTGATGGTCTTTGCGTTCGTGTCCGTAACGGCTGCGGACGATGCGGATTTCACGCTCGTGATCAAGGGCGGCGATGTGAACGAAAATACGGTGCCGGTCAACGGCGAACAGCTGCTGAAGGTCGACGTTGCTCTGAACGGAACGGTCGAGGATACGCTTCTGACGCTGACCTTTGCTCTGACCTACGATCCCGGACAGATCACCTTTGTCAATCTCGAAAAGGATGACGCCTTCAACATGGCGGTCGTTAATGACGTGACGCCGGGCACGCTCCGCATTACAATGACTTCCGAAGGCGTGAAGGTTACCGAGGAAACAGCAGTCGCAGCGCTGTACTTCAAGGTCGCCGAGAATCTGGAAGCCGGCGCCGAGATCGCGCTCGGGCTTCTGAAGGACGCTGTTGCGGAGACCTACGCAGACAATGCTTCCGTCGTCACGGCGCATGACATCGCTGCGGATTTCGCACCGTACACCGTTTCCGAAGAGGAGATCACGGTCGAATCCATCGAGATCGTTCCTCCCGAGAAGAAGGAATATCAGATCGGCGAAGAGCTGGATCTGACCGGCGGCAAGATCAAGGTCGTTTACAGCAACGGAACCGAAGAGACCGTTGATCTGACGGCGGACATGGTCGAAGGCTTCAGCAGCGAAAAAGCGGGCGTCTGCACCCTCACCGTAACGTACGAGGGCAAGACCGCAACGTTCGACGTCACGATCCTCGGACCGGAGTTCACCGGCATTGTCAAGTTCAACGAGGGCGAAGTCGAGTATAAGGGCGAAACGCCGTACGTCATCTGGAACCATGAGGCGGGCAAGCATGAGCCGGCGTTCACCGTCTACGAAGAGGACGGCGAGACCGTCATCGCGCCGGAGAATTACGACTTCGAGTACAAAGAGAACACGATGCCCGGCACGGGTTACCTGTTCGTCTATTTCAAGGGCGCATATTCCGGCGAAGCGATGCTTTCCTTCAAGATCTATCTGCCGGCAACGACCGAGACGTATGTTGAGAACGTCGAAAACGGCATCAAGGTCACCTGGGCGCCGGTTGAGGATGCGGCAGGCTACGTCATTTACCGCCGTGCATGGAGCACCACGACCGATGGTTGGACGGCGTTCGCACGCTGGGACAACACGACCGCGCTTGAGTATCTCGACGGTCATGACGAGGCGCACAAGACCTTTGCGGGCACGCGTTATCAGTACGGCGTCAAGGCATACTTCGCGCGCCGCACGGATCCGATCGCGCAGGCAGAGATCGGCGGCAATGTCAACGAGCCGTCCGGCAACTTCAACCTCGGCATGGTCGGTCCGCTGAAGACCACCGTCCGCATCACCACCCGCAAGCTGGTCAGCGTCACTGCAGGCAGCAAGCAGATGACGGTCAAGTGGGAACCCTCCAAGAACTTCACCGGCTACCAGATCAAGTACGCAACCGATGCGAAGTTCACCAAGGACGTCAAGGCGATCAAGATCACCAATCCGGCAACGGCGCAGACGGTCATCAAGTCCCTGACCTCCGGCAAGACCTACTACGTCGTCATCCGTTCGTACCATGAGTTCGACGGCATGACCTACTACGGCGGCTGGTCCGAAGCCAAGAACTGCAAAGTTAAATAACATACAGTCCTTCAAAACCCCGCTTTCATGCGGGGTTTTTGATATCCGCGATTGACGGATGAACCGGGATACGCTACAATCAGATACAGTACAGGATTGGGGGATCGTTATGGTTGGATTCGGAATTGTCGGTTCACTGCTGTTTCTGCTTATGCTCGCAGTGCTGGAGCTCAACAAGAACACCGTTTTCGGGTTTCTTCTGCTGCTCGCGGTAACGGCGGGCTTTGCCGTGCTGTTCGTTAAGGTGCTGCACGGCGGCAAGTGGTACTGGAAAGCGCTCGGCTGGCTCGGGTGGATCGGCGCGTTCGTGCTGATCCTGCTGCTGACGTGGCCGCCGATGAAGCGTGTTCCGGCATACGAGGGACGTACGCCGACCTATACCGAGACCGTTTCGCTGGAAAAGGGCGACGTGCGCGGCGTGCTGATCGACGAAGGCAGGGTAGAGCTGTATGCCGGTATTCCGTACGCAAAGCCGCCGGTGGGCGACCTTCGCTGGCGCGAGCCGCAGGATCCGGACGCATGGAACGGCGTGCTCGACGCGGATCATTTTGCGCCGATGTGCATGCAGCCCGTGGAGCAGCCGATCGTCAGCAGCCTCAAACAGATCATCGGATTCCATGATTATCGGATCTCGCTTTCGGACAACTACCGCCCCGCGGTCAGCGAGGACGGGCTCTATGTCAACGTATGGAAGCCCGCGGGCAAGACCGAAGGATTGCCCGTGCTGGTCTATATCCACGGCGGCACGCTGCAGACCGGTCAGCCGTGGTACGGCGATTATGCCGGAACGGGACTTGCGCGCGAAGGCGTCGTCGTGGTGAACCTCGGTTACCGGCTCGGCGTGTTCGGCTATCTTGCGGATGAGGGCTTGAGGGCGGAATCTCCGAACGGCACGACCGGCAACTACGGACTGCTGGATCAGATCAAGGCGCTTGAATGGGTGCGCGACAATATTGCGGCGTTCGGCGGCGATCCTCAAAACATCACGCTTGCGGGCGAGTCCGCAGGCT
Organism: Bacillota bacterium; assembly: GCA_016286445.1. GTDB lineage: Bacteria > Bacillota > Clostridia > Christensenellales > CAG-138 > UBA3792. The sequence goes on along the minus strand of JAEESS010000029.1, from coordinate 2,285 downwards.
CCGCAAGCGTCAGCGCCATCTGCACCTCTCCGCTTGCGAAGGGGCTGTTCAAAAATGTCCTCCTCGAAAGCTCGACCGTAGCGTCGATCGAACCGCCGCATTCGTTCCGCACGTTCGACGACGCGATCGCTTCCGGCAAAGAGCTGAAGGAACGGTACCGTGTGAACACGCCGGAGGAGCTTCGCGCGCTCGATGCAAAGACGATCGTGAATGAGGCGTATACCCAGCACTTCATGACGGTCGACGGCTATGCGCTCACCGAGACGCCGTATGAATCGTACCGGAAGGGCGTGCACAACGAGCAGGCGATCCTGCACGGGTATAACTCCGAGGAAAGCGGACCGTTTTTGATCCTCGGACATGCAAGCATGAAAGATTACGAGAAGCGCATCCGCGCGTTCTTCAAGGACAGTGCGGACGACGTGCTGAAGATCTACAGCCCGAAAACCGACGCGGAGGCGAAGGACATGTGGGCGCAGATCTACGGCGCGATCTTCTTCAACTATCCGCATTATTGCCTGAACCGCCTTGCGGCGGAGAACGGCATTCCGGTCTGGGAGTATTACTTCAGCAAGCACAACGGCAGGCTCGGACCGTGGCACAGCGGGGAAATGATCTATGTGTACGGCAATCTGCCGGCAAACTCCGGATTGTTCAACGATGCGGATTACGCGCTTCAGAAAGCCATGACCGGCTATGTTCTGAACTTTGTGAAAACCGGCGATCCGAACGGCGCGGGACTGCCCGCGTGGGAGAACAACACGGATTCGACCCGGCTCATGGAGTTTGGGGAAACGACCGGCATGATCGATGAAAAGTATCTTGCACTGTATGCGGTCATGGATCGCATGGCGGGATGGGGCGCACAGCCGGTCGACGGCGACTGATCGTATATTTTTGGAATACAAAAAATTATTGTTGACAAATAACAGATGAGACGCTATAATATCATCTGTTCGCGGGAATAGCTCATTTGGTAGAGCGCAGCCTTGCCAAGGCTGAGGTGGCGGGTTCGAGCCCCGTTTCCCGCTCCAATATGCCTCCTTAGCTCAGCTGGCTAGAGCACCTGACTCTTAATCAGGGTGTCCAGGGTTCGAATCCCTGAGGGGGTACCAGAAAAAAGCACTTGCAAAAGCAAGTGCTTTTTTCAATGAAGTCGCCCGATAAGGGCTAATGAAGAAAAAAGCGAAAATCCTGTCGCATCGGCGGTAGGATTTTTGTTTTGTATTTTTCATTCTTAAGTTTTCAGTTTTAAGTATTCATTATACCGTGACAGGATTTTCTAAATGAATACTGAAAACTGAAAAATGAATATCTGTTGCGAAAAGCGGCTTTTTTCGATATAATGCAATTGGTGATGGTATGAAGGAAAACATTTTGATCGATAAATCCATTGATTTCGGCGCACGGATCGTTAAGCTGCACCGTTATCTTGTCCAAACGAAACATGAAGCAGTCTTGTCCAAGCAGATTTTACGCAGCGGTACTTCTATCGGCGCGAACGTCAATGAGGCGCAGTATGGCAACAGCAAGGCGGATTTTATTGCCAAGTTTCATATTGCCCTTAAAGAAACGGCAGAAACAGAGTATTGGCTGAATCTGTTGAAAAAGTCTGATTATCTGGATGAGAATATGGCAGCTTCTGTTTTGAATGATTGCCTGGAAATCAAACGGATACTGATCTCATCCATCAACACCACAAAGGGAAATCAAGAGAAAAGCAAAGAGGACTGACATCTCGGAGGTACACGAATGAACAGATGGATTGCAAGGATCGGCGCGGCGATCGTGACGGTTTCGGTATTTTTGTTTGCGCTGTGCATGATCGTGGATTTCACGTTCGGTTCGTATCTTGTGTGCATGTTCCTGCCGCTCGGCTATCTCATGACGGCGGCGGGCTTTCAGCACGAGAGCGGAGAGGACCGGCGCGTTGCGGCGAACGTCGGCGTCGTGCTTGCCGCCATCTATGCGACGCTGATCCTGCTTGTCTATTTTGCGCAGACGACAAGCGTCCGCACGGAAGCCCTGAACGAACAGGCGGCGAAGGTGCTCGATTACCGGCGCGGCGGGCTGCTGTTCAACTACGATCTTTTAGGCTACGGCATGATGGCGCTGTCCACGTTCTTCATCGGGCTGTCGATGCAGGCGGAACGCAGGACGGACAAGTGGCTCAAGGCGCTGCTGATGATCCACGGCGTGTTCTTTTTAAGCTGCTTCGTGCTGCCGATGACCGGCATGTTCAGCGGCATGGCGGACGGCGGCGCCGGAAACGGCGGGACGATCGC
>JAEESS010000087.1 GCA_016286445.1 Bacillota bacterium | reverse complement strand
AGCGATCATTGACGACGATGACTACTACGAGCAGGGAGAATTTTCGTTCCGTCTCTATCCGCTCGGCGAAAACGAATTCGGCAGAAAAGGCGGCTTCCTGAAAGTGACATTCGGCGACGGCTGTCTCGTAATGGACGATATCACCTGCAAAAAGCTGTAAGCGTACGACAACCGGGCGGCGGGACGTCCCGCCGCCCGGAAAAGAGAAAACAGAATGACGGAATACAAACTTGTCGCTCTGACAGAGGAAGACGCCGCGTATATCGGCGAAGGAATCGACGCGATCGTGCCGCACGAAACGGACATGGACGAGGAGGAATTCGTTCTCAGGGTCGAAGACGAAGCCGGCGAGATCATCGGCGGATGTGTCATCGAGGCATACGAATACCGCTGGCGCAGGATGTATCTGGACACCCTTTGGGTGGACGAACGCTATCGCCATCACGGGATCGGCTCCATGATCCTCCGCGAGATCGAGCGGATTGCCAAGGAAAAGGGCTGCCGCGTCGTGACGCTCGGCACCGCGAGCTTCATGGCAAGACCGTTCTATGAAAAACACGGCTATACGGTGTTTACGACGCTGAAAAAGGCAAACGGCTACATCAGCTATTCCCTGGTCAAGTATCTGGACCGGGACACGCCGGAGCCGGTCAACACGCCGGGATCCACCGAAACGCCGGAGCCGATCGAGACGCCGGAGCCCAACGCGGGCGACTGGAACGTCGATTTCTTCAAAAAGAACGGCTATCTGCTCAGAGGCGAGCTCAAGGACGTGCCGAAAGGCCACAATTGCTACGAGCTTTACAAAAATCTTTGAAACAACAAAAGCCGGATGGATCAAAAGACAAATGTACGAAAAATCGGAGAAAGCCAAAACGGCATTCTCCGATTTTTTCCTTACCGTGAAACCCGATAAAGCTGTTTCGATGCTTCCTCCTGCTCGGGTCGTTTGTTATTATGCAAGGCGGTTGAAGAGCTTCAGAGAGAGGACCGGCGCGGCGCGGCGGATGAGAAGCTTCAGGCGTTCGGAAAGAAGGATGTCGCGCGCCGAGAGAAGCGGCTTGAGGCGTTCGTCGATGCGGCGCCGCATCGCGTCGGCAAGCGGCTTGTTTTTTGTTTCCTTTGCGACCGCAAGGGTATTCAGCGCGGACTTCACATGCGAAAGCTCGGCGGCGTGCAGAACGTCTTCGCCAAGTTCGGCAGCGAGCGCTTCGATCCGTTCGCGCGCGGCAAACTCGCTCATGCGTTTCTCGTCGAACGTGCGCAGCGCCCCGCTTTCGCGGTAGCCATAGTGATAGAGCGGCGTCGGGTCAAAGTATGCGACATATCCTGCCGCAAAGATTTCGATGCACAAAAGCAGATCCTCGCAGATCGCAAGCGACGGATCGAGCAAAAACCGCGGCTTGCCGTCCTGCGTTTCCCGGAAGATCGAAGCGCGAAACAGCTTGTTCCAAAGATAGCCCTCGAAGCTCTTGCCGATCGAGAGCGCATAAAATGCTGCGTCATGCGCGGAAAGCACGCGGTTCGCGCCTGCCGCGGCGCCGAGCTCGCGTCCGTTCGGATGCCCGTGGATATAGCGATTGCAGATACTGACGCCGATCTCCGGATGCGCGGAAAACGCGCGAAGCAGCGATTCGCAGTAGGTTGGCTCGACCGTGTCGTCCGAATCGACAAAGCCGATACAGTCGCCGGTCGCCGCCTCGATCCCGGCGTTTCGCGCCGAGCTGACGCCGCCGTTTTCCTTGCGGATCACGCGGATGCGCGGATCCCGCTTAGCATATGCGTCAAGGACCGCAAAGCTCCCGTCCGTCGAGCCGTCGTCCACAAAAATCAGCTCCAGATCCCGATGCGTCTGTGCAAGCAGGCTTTCGACGCACGCGGGCAGATACGCCTCCGTGTTGTACACGGGGACGATGATGCTAATCCGGATTTCTGTCGTTTGATGCTCCACGCGGTTCTCCTTTCGCGGTCGGATACGATCCGCCCCTGCGAATGCATGGAAGCGGCGGGGCGTCTGGGAAGTCCGCCCCCTACGGGTGCTGCGGGCGTCCGAAAGCCCTCTGGGTTCCGTCCCTGCGGGATCGTTTTGTTCAGTATATCAGCGTTTGCCCGGATTTGCAAGGCAAGGCGCGATTGTCGCGCAAGATGCGCGTTATTCTGTTCATTCTTTTCGTATTGTGATGATTATTTATCAATTCTACCCGCAGTAGAGCGCTTTTCGGCAGTTCTATTCGTCCGATCCCGTTTCGTAGGGCGTGTTTGGAGGACGGGTAGATTGACCCTGCGGACGAAACGCGTATATAATGTGGCTGCGGCGGGAAAAATCCTGCCGACCATGTTTTTTACGGAGGTAATACACATGCAGTTTGTTGCAGTTACGGATACATCCGGCAATCTCCCGACCCGCACGGCGAAGGAGCGCGACCTGAAGATGATCCCCTTTGCGTACTATATTGACGGGGAGCGCTTCACCTGTCTCGACACCGAATCGTTCGACGGCGATGCGTTCTATGCGATGCTGAAGACCACGGAGGTCAAAACGACGCAAATCAATCCGCAGGAATACGCAGACTTCTTCGAACCGTTTTTGAAGGACGGCAAGGACGTAGTCTATGTCGCGATGTCCTCGGGCATCTCGGGCTCCTGCCAGTCGGCGTCGATCGGCGCGGAGATGCTCCGCGAAACCTATCCGGACCGCTGCATCGAGGTCGTCGACACGCGCGGCGCGTCCCTGGGCGAAGGGCTTGTAGCGGTCGCGGCGGCGAAGATGCGCGACGAGGGGCTTTCCGCTTCCGAGGCGGCAAAGCGGCTTCGGATGCTTTCGGAGCGGATGTTCAACGTGTTTACGGTCAACGATCTGATGTTCCTGCGCCGCGGCGGAAGGCTTTCTAACCTTTCCGCGATCGTCGGCACCGTGCTCGGGATCAAGCCGATCCTGAAGGGCGGCGAGGACGGACAGATCTCGGCGTTCGATACGGTCAGAAGCCGCAAGCGTTCGATCAAGGCGCTCGCGTCGCAGTACGAACAGTACGTTGTCCGCGCCGAACACCAGACGATCGGCATTGCGCACGCGGCGTGCCGTGAGGACGCGGAGATGCTGATCGCGCTCATCAAAGCCGGCGCGCATCCGCCGAAGGAGATCCTGCTGGTCGACTACGAGCCGGTCACGGGCTCGCACGTCGGTCCCGGCGCTTTGGCGCTGTTTTTTGAGAGCTGCGAGGGCGTTCGCGCCGTCAAGGGGCTCGACGTCATCCCCGACAAGGTCAAGGCGTTTTTGGAAACGGCGCGCGAAAAGATCACGCTGCCGAAGCAGCAAATACAGAGCGCGGCGCACGTTTGACGCAAGCAAACAGCACCTCTCCCGGCGACGGTCCGGAGGAGGTGCTTTTTTGTGTACGCAGATAGATCTGCGCGTCGGGAACGCGCAAACGAAAGCCGAAAAAAGTCTGCCGAAGGAGTTCGAGAGACCGGATCGTTTAATTCTGTACCTGGGAATGCAAAACGGGGCTTGTAAGGTCCAGCGCAAGGAAGGTGTAGCCGTGCTCCTCGCCCCATGTGAGGATCGAATCGACCGCCTTGACGCTCTGCAGATGGATGTCGTGCTGCAGCACAACCGCATAGTCCGTGTGCCGCTTGAGCCCGCTGACGACGCGGTTTTTCACGTCGCCGCTCGTGTACGATTTGCCGCTGGCGTCGCCCGCGGAAATGTTCCAGTCGAAATAGCGGTAGCCCATGTCCTCCATGATCTTCGTGAGCCGCGTCATGATGCCCTTGTTCCGGCGGCTTGCGGTGTTCGCGCTGCCGCCCGGGAAACGGAAGATCTGCGTATATGAGCCCGTCGCTTCCTTGATGACCTCCTGCGTCTTCCAAAAATCGTCGAAGAACGCCTGCTCGTTTTTATAGATCTGCTTGTACTCGTGCGTGTAGGTGTGGACGCCGATCGCGTGTCCCTCCTCATATGCGCGCTTGATGATATCGACGTTGCCGCGTTCGCCGATGATGAAGAATGTCGCCTTGGCGTCGTGCTTTTTGAGCACGTCCAGAAGCTGCTTGGTATAGGAGCACGGACCGTCGTCGAAGGTCAGATACACCGTTTTTTCCGGCGGCATGATGATGTCCGGCATCACGACCGGGACGACCTCCACATGCCGCACGACCGTCGTGCTTCTGCCGCCGTCGTCCGTGACCGAATAGGTGATGCTGTAGCTGCCGACCTTATAGGGCACGACCTCGCCCGAGACCTCAATGCGCGAGGTCAGGCTGCTTCCGAGATAATCCTCCGCATAGTATCCGGGATCGGTGAACGTAAAGTCTGCGTCCACCTCGATCGATTCGCCGCCGATCAGCGTGATGACCGGATCCCGCTCAACGACCTCGGTCGGCGCCGGCGTGGGCGGGACCGTCGGCGGCGCCGTCGGCAAAGGCGTGTCGGTCACTTCCGGTGCGGAAACGGGAATCGCTTCCACCGTTTCAACCTCCGAAACGGCTTCCTCCGGGACCTGCGTTTCCGCAGGCGTTTCCGTGACGGTCTCCGGGTGCGAAAGCCCGCATGCGGAAGCGGTCAACAGGATCAGCAGCGCGCACAATAGAACGACGCATGCGCTTCGCTTCATTCGATCCGCCTCCTTTCCGTTCTGCGATTCTCTTATTATGCCACAAAACGCGAAAATCTGCAATCGGTTTTTGTCGAATGCAATTGTAAAAAAGGGGACCGCAGATCGCGGTCCGGAAAAACTTGCCTTATTTCCGTTCGTTGATGTACCGGCAGGCGGCAAGCGCGGCGGTCGCGCCGTCGGCGACGGCGGTGGTGAGCTGCCGCACGAATTTTGAACGGCAATCGCCCGCGACATAGACGCCCGGCGTTTCGGTGAGGCACTGCTCGTCGGTGTCGAAATAGCCGTAGGAATTGAGTTTTGCAAGGTCCTTGAACGGCTCGTTTTCGGGGATCAGACCGATCGCGACGAACAGCCCGTCGCAGGCGATCTCGCGCTTCTGCCCCGTCGTGCGGTTTTCGACCTCGACGCCTGCAAGCGCTTCTCCGTTTTTCAGAAGCCTGTTGATCTTGAGGTTGGTCAGCACGCGCACGTTCTTGCGCGATTCGAGCACCTGCTGCAGCCGCATCTCGCCGGTGAGCGCGGGCAGGTCCTGCAGAATGATGACCTCTTTGCATTTTTCCGCGAGCAAAATCGCTTCCTGCAGCGCGGAATTGCCGCCGCCCGCAACGCAGACGGTCTGATCCGTATAGAAATCGCCGTCGCAGACCGCGCAGAACGAGATGCCCTCGCCGACGAGCTCGTTTTCGCCTTCAAGCCCCAGCATGCGGTGCTTCACACCGGTCGCGATCACCACGGTCAGCGCTTCGAAGCGGCTGCCCTCCTCGGTCTCGACGATCTTGAGATCGCCCTCGGTTTTGACCGAGATCGCGCGTTCGAGCTCGATGTCTGCTCCCTGGTGCAGGATCTGCTCGAGAAAGCGGTCTGCGAACTCGTTGCCGCTCATCTGGATCGTGCCGGGGTAGTTTTCGACCTTCGGGGAGTGCGTGATCTGTCCGCCGAAGCCGTGCTTTTCGAGCACCAGCACCGTTTTGCCGTTTCGGAGCGCATACAGCGCCGCCGTCATCCCGGCGGGTCCGCCGCCGATCACGATCATATCGTACATGATAATACCTCCTGAAAAGAGATTGACCCTCCCTTGTCAGGGAGGGTGACTGCCTTTGGCAGTCGGGAGGGTAGTCGATCTCTCCCCCCGGCACTCCGTGCCACCTCCCTCGTCAGAGGGAGGTCAGATCACGGACGATTCTCCGCAGGATGCTGCGGAGAATCGGATCGTGCGATGCGGGATCGCTTATTTGTGCATCAGCCAGCCCTTGATGTCGCTGACGCCGCGGTAGCGCTCGATGCCGTCCTCTTTGATGAGCACGAGCGTCGGCGCCTGCTTGACGCCGTACTGTTCGACGAGCGCCTTCTCTTCGTTCGCGTTCAGCGCCGTGAACGGGATCCCCGCCTTTTCGAGCAGCATCGTGGCGACCTTGCAGTTCGGGCAGGTCGGCGTCTTAAAGAGCAGGACCTTCGGATCGGCAGCGATCTCCGGTGCGACCGGCGCGCAGCAGGGCGATTCCTGAATGGCTTCCGCTGCGGCTTCGGCGACCGTGTCGTCGGGCGCGGGGTTCGGTCCCTGATGCGTGAGGTGCGAACGGCCGATGTTGTAGACCTTGCGATCCTTGAACTCCTGCGCCTTGCCGTCGTTCCAGTTCTGGACCGGACGGTAGTAGCCGGTGATGCGGGAGTAGACCTCGGTCTTCTGTCCGCAGATCGGGCAGGTGAAGTGCTCGCCCGTGATGTAGCCGTGGTCCTTGCAGACCGAATATGTCGGCGACATCGTGTAGTACGGCAGCTTGTAGTTCTCCGCGATCTTGCGGACGAGGTTCGCCGCAGCTTTCCAGTCGGGCAGCTTCTCACCGAGGAACGCGTGGAACACGGTGCCGGAGGTGTACAGCGTCTGCAGATCGTCCTGGATGTCGAGCGCCGAGAAGATGTCCTCGGTGTAGCCGACCGGCAGGTGCGACGAGTTCGTGTAGTACGGCGTGCCGTCCATGTTCGCCGTGATGATGTCCGGATAGCGGGTCTTGTCATGCTTGGCGAAGCGGTAGGTCGTGGACTCCGCGGGCGTCGCTTCGAGGTTGTACAGGTCGCCGTACTGCTCCTGATAGTCGGAGAGGCGGTTACGCATGTGGTTTAAGACCTCGCGGGTGAAGCGCTGCGTTTCGGGATGCGTCAGGTCCTTTCTGAGCCACTTGGCGTTCAGGCCGACCTCGTTCATGCCGATCAGACCGATCGTACTGAAGTGGTTGTTGAACGTGCCGAGGTAGCGCTTGGTGTACGGATACAGCCCTGCGTCGAGGAGCTTTGTGATGACGGTGCGCTTGGTTTTCAAAGAACGCGCCGCAATGTCCATCATCTTGTCGAGCTCGGCGTAAAACTCCTTCTCGTCCTTTGCAAGGTACGCGATGCGCGGCATGTTGATCGTGACGACGCCGACCGAGCCGGTGGACTCGCCGGAGCCGAAGAAGCCGCCGGACTTTTTGCGAAGCTCACGAAGGTCGAGACGCAGACGGCAGCACATCGAACGCACGTCGCTCGGCTCCATGTCCGAGTTGATGTAGTTCGAGAAGTACGGCGTGCCGTATTTTGCGGTCATCTCAAACAGCAGCTTGTTGTTCTCGGTCTCGGACCAGTCAAAGTCGCGCGTGATCGAGTACGTCGGGATCGGGTACTGGAAGCCGCGGCCGTTGGCGTCGCCCTCGATCATGACCTCGATGAACGCCTTGTTGACCATGTCCATTTCCTTCTTGCAGTCGCCGTAGGTGAAGTCCATCTCCTTG
>JAEESS010000086.1 GCA_016286445.1 Bacillota bacterium | reverse complement strand
CCATCTGGGTATTCGGCGGCGACGGCTGGGCGTACGACATCGGCTACGGCGGACTCGACCATGTGCTTGCACAGGATGAGGACGTCAACGTGCTCGTCGTGGACACCGAGGTGTACAGTAACACCGGTGGTCAGTCCAGTAAGGCGACGCCGACCGGCCCGATCGCGAAGTTCGCGGCAGCCGGCAAGCGCACCAAGAAGAAAGACCTCGGTCTGATGGCAATGTCCTACGGCTATGTCTACGTTGCCAAGGTCTGCATGGGCGCCGACCCGAACCAGCTCCTGAAGGCCGTCAACGAGGCGGAAGCGTACAAGGGACCGTCCCTGATCATCGCGTACGCGCCCTGCATCAACCACGGCATCAACATGGGACACAGCCAGGAAGAAGAGAAGAAAGCGGTCGAAGCCGGTTACTGGCCGATGTATCGGTACAACCCGGATCTCGCGCTCGAAGGCAAGAACCCGTTCCAACTGGATTCCAAGGATCCGAAGGCGAGCTACCGCGAGTTCATCATGGGCGAAGCGCGTTACGCCGCACTGACCAAGCAGTTCCCGGACGTCGCAGAGGAGCTCTTCACCCGCGCCGAGAACGAGGCGAACGAGAAGATCGATTACTACAAGAAGCTCAACGATATGTAATCCATATCAACGCAAAAACCCCGCCGTGCAAACGGCGGGGTTTCATCAATAAAGGGAGGAACATGGAGCATCCGAAGCGCAAACAGAACCGGCTGAAGACCTTTGATTATCATGCATGCGGTGCATATTTTATCACAATATGCACGCACGACAGAGCGCCTTTGTTTTGGAGTGCCGATGCGGAGACAGCGATCCGTTCGAGGATGGATGCATTCCAACCCGTAGGGGCGATGGCGATGCGCGATTTAACGCGTAACGGCACCTCTGCAACGAAGCGAAGCGAAGTGGATCGTATCCGCCCGTTCCTATCAGAGAAAGGGAAGATCGTCGATCGGGCGATATCGGATATTCCTGTGCGGTATCCCAAAACGGTATTGGATCATTATGTCATCATGCCGAACCATATCCATATTCTGTTGAGAATTTGCGAAACGTCCGGACGATCCGTTTCCGATATAATCGGTCAGACGAAGCGTCGGATATCAAAGGAACTCGGCAAGAGCATTTGGCAAAAATCGTTTTATGACCATATCGTCCGCGACGAAGAAGATTGGCGGCGTATATGGACATATATCGAAAACAATCCCGCGCATTGGGAACAGGATTGTTTTTATACTGAAATCTGATCTCGGCGGGCGGATACGATCCGCCCCTACGGAACAAACGGAACCGTAGGGGAAGGTCTTACCTTCCCGCTTTCCCTTTTGTTTTCTCAATCCGCGCCGGGCGGCATGGTCGAGCGGATAAAGGAATCATAAAAAGATTAAACCCCGCCGCGCAAACGGCGGGGTTTTCTGTCGCCGATCATTCGTCGATCGGGCTGTCGTCGTTTTGAAGCGAGATCCAATACTGATAGCCGTCCTTTGCGGGGAAGGAGCGCAGACGCTCGACCGTCGCCGTGCCGTCCAGCCGGTACTGCGTGTCGGAAATCTTCGTCAGCATCAGCGAAAGACCGAGACTGTTCAGCCGGTCGCATTCCTGCTGCCAAAGTCTTCGAAGCGCTTCTTTTCCGCTTTCGCCGTCGCGCCATTCGGAATAGGCGTTTCGCACAGTCAAATACGCTTCGTTTGCCTGCTCGTATGCCGTGATCTCCGCTTCGGTGTGCCGCTCTTTCCAATAAGAATCAAACAATTCGTTCGGATCGTGCTTTTCCCAGCCGGGCGTGTCGCGGTTCTGCTCGTCGATCCCGGGGTATATCGTGTGATACCAGATCTCATATTCCTCCGAGCGCGACGCAAGCGCCGGCTGATCCCGCCATTCGGGCAGCGATTTTCCCTGATACCGGAACGCGGATTCGAGCGCGTTTCCGAATGCGATGGAACCGATCGAGATCATTAGACGCGTTTGCGCATCTGCCTTGTTTAGCTGTTCGGTCAGCGCTGCCGAGCAGGAAACGGGATCGGGAACCGTCAATACACAGACGTTGGGTTCCGGCGTCTGCTGTACCGCCGTCGTCACCTCGACCTCCGGCAGCGGGATCGTGATCGCGGGGAGCTGCCTGCAATCCATCGTCAGAGCCGGAAGCGCGCCTTCTGCGCTGTTCCACGACCAGTCCTCGCGCGGTTCGCCGTCCGCTTCGCCGGTTGCATAGGACGCGTTGACGAAGAACTGTATCTCCTTTGCCGCCGCGTAATCCTTCGGCTCGATTGCGATCAGATATCTGCCGAATCGCGCGGAGCCCCAGAACGTGCGGGACAGGCAGTATACCCGGTAGGAGAAATCGGCGTCCTGCGCGTTCGCCCACGGCACGTCGCCCGTGCCGCCGGGACCGCCGACAAGCGCGATGTACAGCGATTCCTGCTCGACCTCCGAAAGCGCGCCCGGATCCTTGATCGAGAGAATCACACAAACGCCCTCTACGGTGTAGTGGATTTCGGCGTCAAGCGTCACGCCGTCAAGACTGACGCGCTCGTTATGGAAGCCGTTCCCTTCGTGGATCGAAAGGATGTATTCGCCCGAGAGCGGCACGTCGATGTGGATCGGATCGGCAAGGTCCAAAAGCGCTTCCGCATCGAAAACGAATGTGTGCTCCACCGTACCGAGCAGCGCAGCCGGGTATTCGACGGTTTCGCCCGTGCCGTCCTCCGAAAAGTCCAAATATTCTGTCGTGACGCTCAGGACGCTGCGATCCAGAAGCAGCAGCGTGTTGGTGATCTTCACTTCGCCATTGGGCGGGAGCACGGCGGGGAACAGGTCGTAGGTCTGCGGCATGGCGCAGATCTCCGGAATGTACGCGATCCATTCGTCGGCGGTCTCCGAAAAGGTGATCTCGCCCGGGGACGCAAATTCGACGAGCTGTGCGCCTTCGTCCGGCGTGTCCAGCCCGGAATCGGCATGGAAGAAGCACAGCGGCATGCCGCGCGTGACCTCGACGAGCGTATCAAACGGATTGTCGGTCCATTCGTCTTTCGGAACGCGCAGCTCGACCGTCCAGCGGATCGAATCGGCGGTTGCGGAAAGATCGGTTACTGCTGCCGTCGCTTCGCGCAGCCAGCTCCATTCCGCTTCGTCATAGGCAGGCAGACCGAGAGCGTTGATCCGCGTCTGATCAAACCGGTGCTCCGGATCGAGCTCAGGCAGCAGCTTGATTTCGGCGCTTTCCGAAAGCAGAACCTGCTTTTCGGAGACGACCGGCTGTTCCGCCTGGTGCTGTTCGTTCCGCAGTCCGCGCGAAATGACGACGGCGCCGAGCGCGACGGTCAGCACGAGCAGAACGGCGACCGCTGGGATGTAGACCCAGCGCGGCATGCCGCCTGTGCTCTGCGTGTTCGTCCGTACCCGTTCGGACGCGTTCCGTTGTGTTCTGCCGAGCGCGGCGTCCAGCCTGCGCTTCTGTTTTCTGCCGCTCAAAAGATCGCTTTCGAGCGCGTTATGGAAAAATGCTTTTTCACTCATAGTCGTATCCTCAATGATCGTTTGATTTTGCAAGCAGACGCCGAACAGCGTTTCTGCCGCGATGCAGGCGGCTTTTGACGGCTTCCGTGCCGAGGTGCATCTCCTTGGCAATCTCGGCAACGGACAGCTCAAAGCCGTAGTACAGCACAAAGACGCGGTAGGTGTCGGGGGAGAGCGCTTTTGCGGCGTCCATGACCTGTCCCGCCATCACGCGCGTTTCGACCGCGTCCTCGAAGGAGAGCGGATCGGCGGCGACGTTCTCCTCGAGCGGGGAGGTCTCGTGCGCGCTGCGCTCGGCGTAGTTTCGGATGATCTCGCGCTTCAGCATTTTCAACAGGAACAGCTGCGGAGCGAGAATGTCCGCGTGTCCGCACGCTTCGATGCGCCGATAGAAGTCGACGAACACGTTCTGCAGCGCGTCCTCGGCGTCGAGCGGGTCGTTTAGGTGCACGATCGCGTAGCGCAGCAGCGGACGGTAGGTCTTTTCGTAGACTTTGTCGAAATAATCCTGATTCATAAGCTCCAACCTTTTCGTAAGTCCTTACACCCAAAAAGAGGGAGGATTTTCGGACGGGGTTGCGTGTTTTCTTTTATGATACAGGAATAATGCGGAAGAATTGTAAAATGCCGGTTAAGAAACGAAAAAACCTCCCTTATACGAGGGAGGCAGGTACGGTGCTGATCGCTTTACCACGCGTTATAGAGGGTGAACGTATCCTTTTCCGCCTTACGGTAATAGTTGTAGTCGTTGAGATACGGGGAATAGGTCGTGACCGCAATGTTGCGCGTGTTCGGGTTAAACATCAGGATGCGCGCGTAGCCGAGCCCGTACTTCTTGTCGTCCTGGAAGTTGTACATCATGGCGTTGACGACGTGTCCGTCGCCGTAGGTGCGGGACCAGCGCGCGGATCCGTCGTTGTGTCCGCACAGCACGAGCCGTACGGTGGGGGACTTGCGCAGGATCGCCTTCTCCACGCGTCTGCCGTTGGTGGAGAGCGAGCCGTCGTCGTTTAAGAAACTATGCACGAGCAGTACGGCGGGCAGGTCAACGTACGCATGGATGCGTTCGTTCAGCCAGTCGGCATAGGCGTCGTCGTTTTGCCAGCCGATCCCGCAGAGCAGGATCCCCTGTTCATAGAGCGGCAGCACCCAGCAGTGACGGTCTTCGGAAAACTCCATGCTTTCCGGCGCGGTGCAGAAATCATAGGAAAGATAGGTCTCATATTCGACCTTGTCCGCGCCGACGTCGTGGTTGCCGGCAATGCAGTAAAACGGCATGGATTCCGTGATCTTGTCGATCGCCGCTTCCGCGTTCGTCCAGTGACGCGTATAATTGCGGTTGTCGACGATATCGCCGGTGCAGACGACCGCGGCGGCGTTGTATTCGGCGCGGATGCCTGTCGCCCATTCCGCCATGGACAGGAAGATATCCGGACGCTTGTAGGCGTAATACTGCGTATCCGAAAACCAGATCAGCGAAAACGGTTCGGACTTCGGAGCGTCGGTCGCAACGAACGCGGGCGCAGAAGTCGGCGTCGGCGTCGGCGGCAGTGTGGGCGGTACGGGCGAGGGCGTGTAGAGCAGGGGAATAAAGACCTCCGTGATCTCGTACACGGTCGGTTCCGGCGTCGGCGAATCGGTCGGCAGCGGCAGCGGCGTCTGCTCTTCGCTCGTGGCGGCGACAACGGCGTCCTCGCCGAAAAACCGCTCCTGCGGAGACTTCGTAGACTCCCTGCGGTAGTAGAACATCAGCACGCAGACAAGGGAGAGCAGCAAAAGCCACAGCGCCTGAAACATACGGGTTTTGGTCATAAGGATCGCCTCCGGATCGATTTTTCCGGGAGCATAGCACGCAAAACCGGTCGAATGGTGTTTTCGACAAACAAAGTCCCGGCGCGGTCGGATTCGTATCGTCTCGCATACATATGCGAATCGGGCTGCCGCACTTTTCGGCGGTCTCAAAAAGCCTCTTTTCAAACGGCGCGGTTTGTGGCATAATACATCATAGAGAAGTATGGAGGTCAGAGTATGCAGAGCGCAGCGTTACGCCGCACGGAGCAGTTTATCGAAAACAGACGCAGGATCGAGCACGCGTTTCGGATGTCCACGCCGCAGGTGCACTGCCTGTGCGCATTGCTTTTGGGAATCGACGACCGTGACGCGGACCTTGCTTCGATCCGCCGCGGTAAGAAGATTCTGAAGAAAAACACGGGCATCTTTTCGGCGTTCCGGGGGCTCGGAATGGCGCCGGCGGCGATCAAGATCGGCGAGCATGCGGACGGCGCGCAGCGGCTGAACTACGCCAAGGACAACCGCCGCAAGCTCAAGCAGGCGGGCTTTGCCCCGACAGACTATCTGTGCCCGGCGGCGTTTCTGATGGCGAAGAGCCATGACCGCGCCGAGACCGTGGCAAAGGACGCCTATGCGCACTATCTCGAAATGCGGCATGCGCAGCGCATCTTGACCGGCGGCGAGGACGTAATGTACGCCGTGCTGTTCGCCATGTACGGCGCAGACCGGGAAACGCTGTTCACCCGTGCCGATACGGCGACGGATCTGCTTTCCGGACGGTTCGGACGGAATAACATGTCGCAGATGGCAAGCTTTGCGATCGCGTTTTCGGATCAGCCCGCCGATGAGCTTGCGCTGAAAACCGAGCGGCTTTACGATGCGGTGCGGGACGCGGGCGAAAAGAACCGCGAAATGCTCGATCTGCCGCTGCTGGCGTTTCTGGCGGGACTGGACGTGCCCGAAAAGGAGACGGCGGCGCTGATCGCGGAGCTTTCGGCGTACCTCAGAGAACAGAAGGGCTTTTCGCCGATGCGCATCGGGCGGAGCCAGCGGCTCGTCTATGCAACGGCGCTTGCGGCGATCGACGCGCTTTCAAACGCGCCGCTTCCGGAAAGCGAGTATGCCAAAAAGCGCGATCTTCTGCAGACGCTTCTGATGTCGGGTATTTTGCTGTTCGTCGTCGTTTCGATGGCGGCGTCGGCACACTGAATATGTTGTAAGAAAGGAAACAAGGATGGAAAACAAGCTGAAAGAGTATGCAAAGCTGCTGGTCGAGGTCGGCGTCAACATTCAGAAGGGGCAGACGCTGCTGCTGTTTGCGCCGGTCGATCATGCGCCGTTTGCCAGGATGTGCGCGGACGTCGCGTATGAGAACGGCTGCCGCGAGGTCGTGATGATGTGGAACGACGATCACATGACCCGCGCGAAGTATCTGTACGCCGACGACGCGGTGTTCGACGAGTTCCCGCAGTTCCGCGCGGACCTTTATACGCACTACGCCAAGGAAGGCGCGGCGTTTCTGCATCTGATCTCGGACGATCCCGAGAACCTTTTGGGCGTGGACAGCGGCCGCATCCTGCGTTCGCATAAGGCGTCGGGCGAAAAGCTCAAAGCGTATCGCCGGTTTCAGGATCAGAACGTCTTCCCCTGGGGCATCGGCGCGCTTTCGAGTCCCAAGTGGGCAAAGAAGGTCTTCCCGGATATGAGCGAAGCGGACGCGGTGAACGCACTGTGGGACAAGATCTTCATGGCGTGCCGCGTCAAGGGCGACGGCTCGGCGGTCGAGGCGTGGAGAAAGCATGCGGAAACCCTCCGCAGGCATGTGCAGATCCTGAACGGGTATCATTTTGAAAAGCTGCATTATGAGAACGCGCTCGGCACGGACCTTTGGGTCGAGCTTGCCGACACGCACGTCTGGGAAGCGGGCGGCGACCGGACGGCTTCGGGACAGGACTACATGCCGAACATCCCGACCGAGGAATGCTTCACCGCGAACAAAAAGACCGGCATCAACGGCGTCGTGTGCGCGTCGCTGCCGCTGTGCCGCGACGGCAATGTCATCG
>JAEESS010000028.1 GCA_016286445.1 Bacillota bacterium | reverse complement strand
CCGTATGATCGCGCTTTGCGGCGATCGCGACGACGTTCTTCCACGCCCCGACGTTGCACCGCCCGCTGCCGTTTTCGCCGGTCGCGACGACCGTGCCGTCCGCTTTGAGACCGACGGTGTGATTCGTGCCGGCCGCGATCGCGACGATATCGGTCCACTTTTCGACGTTGCCCTGCCCTTTGTTCTTTCTCCAGTCGGAGGGCGCCGTCGCTACGACCGTGCCGTCCGATTTGAGACCGACGCAATGCCTGGTGCCGACCGCGATCGCGACGATGTCGGTCCACTTTTCGACGTCGCCCTGCCCGTTGTCCTTGCTGCCGGCGCAAACGACCGTGCCGTCCGCCTTCAAACCGAGCGTGCTGTAATAATCCGGGGAGATCGCAATGATCGCCGTCCAGTCGGGCACGGGGAGCTGGCCGTACGTGTTATAGCCGGTCGTGACGAGCAGGCCGTCCTGCAAGATGCCGATCGTATGCGGCGAGTCGCCCGAGATCGTGTCGCGCACGGCGACGTGATCCCAGCATTCCCGAAGATGCTGTTTGCTTTCGCGATAGTCGCCCATCGCGTTCAGCAGCGGGATCGCGGCCGTGTAATCGCCTCCGTCGAGCAGCGCGACGGCAGCGTCGTATTCCTTGTCTTTCCGGCAGGTTTCGATCTGCTCGGCGCTGTCCTTATACCCGTCGAGCGCGGTAAAGGCTTCGATCGCCTCGTCGTAGCGGCCCTCGTTCCGCAGCGCGACCGCGGCGGCGTAATCCCGGTCCGTCGTGCAGGCGGCGAGCTGTTCTGCGCTGTCCCTGTATCCGTCGAGCGCGGCGAACGCCTTGATCGCCTCGTCGTAGCAGCCTTCCTCATACAGCGCGACGGCTTCGGCGTACTGCTCGTCCAGCAGCGCCGTCGTACAGGCCTCGATCTGCGCGGCGCTGTCCTTATATCCATCGAGCGTTTTGAACGTCTCGATCGCTTCTTCATAGCTGCCTTCGCTCTGCAGCGCGGCGGCGTCGTCGTAGATCCGATCCTTGCACGCAACGATCCGGTCGGCGCTGTCCCGGTAGCCGGCAAGCGCCGCAAACGCTTCGATCGCCTCATCGTAGCGGCCCTCGTCCTGCAGCGCGGCGGCAGCGTCGTACGCCTTGTCCGATTTGCACGTTTCGATCCGTTCTGCGCTGTCCTTGTATCCGCCGAGCGCTTCGAACGCTTCGATCGCCTCGTCGTACCGGCCTTCCCCGTAAAGCGCGTTTGCTTTGTTGTATTGCGCCTGCGGAAGGATGACCGTAAAGACCAGAACGGCCGCGACGGCGCAAAGCAGAACGGCGCCGGCGACGATCCAGATCCATTTCTTTCCGCGCTTTTTCGGCGGCTTGCCCGCGTCCTTCGGCTCAACAGGCGGCTGCGGCTCGCTTTCAAACAGCGGTTTACCGGTTTCCGGGTCGAACCGCTTCGGCAGCTCCGCGGGGAAACGCTAGGGTTCGCTTCGCGAATACCTGTTTCCTGATCCGTTTTCCATCGTGCCACTCCGAATGAAATAGAATTGGGTTTCCCCACAATGATCAGTATATCATATAAAATTACGCCCGAAAAGAGCAGTTGAGAAAAAATCGCGAATTTATGCAAAAAAAGGACGGCGTACAAACGCCGTCCCGTTCGGATTCCGGGGTTATTCGATCGTGATCGCGTGCGCTTCCGGCAGCTTCGGCTGATCCGCTTTCGGGAACTCCAGCGTCAGCACGCCGTTTTCGTATCTGCATTTGATCGATTCGGGTTTTACGTCGCCCACATAGAAGCTGCGGCTCATCGAACCGACATAGCGCTCGCTGCGGATGACCTTCTTTTCTTTCTTCTCTTCCTTTTCAAGGTTCTTCTCGGCGCGCAGCGTCAGATAGCCTTCATTGAGATCCACATGGATGTCTTCCTTCTTGAAGCCAGGCAGATCCACGTTCATTTCATAACCGTCCTCGGTCTCGTGAACGTCGGTCTTCATCAGGTTTCTTGCGTGTTTGCCGTAAAGCTCGCGCTCGCCGGTCCACGGCACCATTTCAAAGCTCCTGTCAAACAGGTCGTCAAACCAATTATTACTCCAAATACTGGGCAGCATAGGTCACACTTCCTTTCTTTTTGTCACATTCTTATGTGCCCTCGGACACCCTCCGGTCCTGTCGTGAAGAACAAATCCCGAATTTCTTCAATTCTTCATTTCTTCATTCTTTCATTTCCTTAGGATGCCCTTCTTTCTTTGTTCAATACCCATTATAGTCAAGGTTTTAGCACTGTCAATAGGAGAGTGCTAAACGTCACAAAGGAAACACAATCGCCATAATTGCATCACATTTGAGGAAAAAACATCCCTCCGCGTTTTGCGGAGGGATGAAGTGACGAATCTGTCAGCGACGGACGAATCCGCCGGGAAGCATGTGCGTATCTGTGCGGGCCGCGGATTTCGGCATGCTCACAGCTTTGCTGATCAGCGCAATGCCGACAATCAGGGCGGCTAACCCGAGGACGAAGACGGCGATGATTACATACGGTTCCGCTTCATAAGCGAACTGATATCCGTCCGGCATGCCGATCCTGGGCGGACGCAGGCCCTCCGGAACTGCGCGTTCGATAGAGCGAACGGCAAAGATCGTTGCAGCAATAAATGCAAGAATCAATACAATTCCGATGATCAGTTTAAGAGCTTTCATCAAAAAGCACTCCTTTCCTTTCAAAACCCGCTTACCACCAGATATCCTCCCGCAGCGCGACGATTGTCAAATAGATGCCGCCGAGGAAGCTCAGCGCGCCTGCGATGCCGACGAGGATGATCACAAGACCTTCTCCGTTATAGGTCGGCTTGAACTGGTGAATGTTCCCCTTCCATTTGCCATCCTTCGGGAGGCTGTCGTGTACGGAACTTATGACGAAGACCAGTGCGATTACCGCGATCAGAATCAGGGTGATGCCGATAATCAGTCTGCTTTTTTTCATGACCCCATCCCTCCTTTTCGATTCTATTTTAGCAGAAGAACGCGGCAGCGTCAATCTGCTTCGCCGCGGGGATAGAACGCCGTATTTCCGGGAAAAAAGCAAAATACATCAGCCACACAGAATCAACCGACGGTAGAATGAAAAAGAATTTGCCTCGCTTGTTTTTTCGAAAAAGCCAGGTATAATAAAGGCATAAGATCGATCTGAACAAATTAACAAACAAACAACGGTTTAGGAGGATATGACCATGATCGGCATGAATATCAAACAACTGAGAAATGAAAAACACATCAAGCAGGACACCCTGGCGGACGCGATCGGCGTATCCGCGCAGGCAGTCAGCAAATGGGAGACCGGCGCAAGCGATCCTGACATCGCGCTGCTGCCGAAGCTTGCGGGCTTTTTCGGCGTCAGCATCGACGAGCTCTTTGAGGTGCCGCGTGCAGAGCACATGGAGCGCATTCAGAACATGATCTGGGACGAGCGCCGCATCCACCCGGAGACCTTCGACCGCACCGTCGCGTACCTCGAAGGCATCCTCAAGGAGGATCCGAAGGACGCGGAAGCGCTTACCATGCTCGCCGAGCTTTATAACCACCGCGCCCACAGCGATCACGAGAATGCGTCCTACTATGCGGAGCGCGCGCTCGAAGCCGACCCGGTTGACACACACAACGCATGGGCGGCATACCTTGAAGCGAACCATGCGCCGTGCGGCGACAACTGGCTCGACAACCACTTCTCCGTGATCCGCTTTATTCGCGCGTTCGTCGAAAAGCATCCGGACGACCGCTATGCAAAGATCATCCTTGCGGAGAACCTGCTTGCGGATCACCGGCTCGACGAGGCGGAAGCCGTGATCGGATCGATGAAGAAGGACGACGCATATCTCGATTACAGCGCAAAGCTGGCATTCCTGAAGGGTGATCGCGAGGAAGCACTGCGGCTCTGGAAGAAGGCAGCGGCGGACTATCCGAACCGCTGGCAGGCGACCGACACGCTGGGCGAGGGATACCTTGCGCTGGGCATGTATGAGGAAGCGCTCGACGCGTTCGAGAAGAGCTTTACCATGCAGACCGCACCGCGCTATACCGACGGGCTGTTCGCAAGAGCGCAGGTGCACGAGGAGATCGGCGACTACGAGGGCGCGATCGAGGACCGCAGGCGCATCATCGAGTGCCTTCGCACCGACTACAACTGCACCGACGGCGAGAGCGTCGACGAGAATCTGCGCGAGATCGAGCGCCTCAAGGCGCTTGCCGCAAAGCGGAAATAAGGAAATACAGAAAAAAGACCTCAGGGGAGGTCATTCAAGAGGATCAAAGCACGGTCGTTTTGCAGAAGCGGCTGTGCTTTTTCGTTGCATCCGGACCGGACCCATGATAATATGAAAAAAAGAATGCTTACGGAGAAGGAACATGATAACCGAAAGACTGTTGATCAGACCGATGCGGGATTCGGATGATACCGCGTTTATCAACGGAACAGCCGACCGGTCGCTGCGCACGGCATACGGGCTTCCGGAAGACATGGATGCGGCAACCGCGTCGAAGATCTTCCGGCGGTTTTGCACATTGCCGGGGGCGTATTCCATCGTCGATCAACGCACGGACGATATGATCGGGTTTCTGCTGGAAGTGGATCCGGAACTGCCTGCGGGTATTGCGGAAGGGCTGTCGGGAAAGGGGCGGACTCTGGCGTTTGCCGTGTTTCCGCCGTATCAGCGGCAGGGATACATGGAAGAGGTCCTGAACGCATATATCCCGCAGCTGTTTCAAAAGCAGGGAGCGGATTACATTCATTGCGGGCATTTTTCGGACAATGAACCAAGCAGCCGTTTGCTGCAGAAGATCGGATTTCAAAGGTTCGCCGAACATACGATCAAAACAAGGATCGTCATTGACCGGCTGCTCCGGAGAGATCGTTTGCAGGAATAGAACGAAAGGGGAAGGCGTTTCTGAATCCGTCCGAAAACAAAGGACCTCGCGGGAGGTCCTTTTTTCGTTCAGTCAAACAGCTGACCGGGAAGCTTCAGCTTCTCCTTTTTCGGGAAAGAGGCGTCGAACAGTTCCGCGTCGTCCGGGTCCACATAGTAGCCCGCAGGCGTCTGATAGACGCCGGTGACGTGATCGAGGCAGCCCGGGATCAGCTCTTTGCAGAGGAAGAACGAATCGTCCTCGCCTTCCTCGAGATCGTGGTAGCGGATGCCGAAGTTTCGCGCGTAGTCGAAGCCGGATTTGCCGTAAAAACCGATATTACCCTCGAACAGCACGGCGGAAAAGCCCATCTCCCTCGCCTTTTCAAGCGAATAGTCCAAGAGCTTCTTGCCGTAGCCCTTGCGCTTGTACGCCGGCGCGATGCCGATCGGTCCCATCGTGAGGACTTCGACGCGGGCGCCGTCGTCGGCGTCGATGTGCGTTTTCACGAACACGTTCTGTCCGATCAGTTCGCCGTCCAGCTCCATGACGAAATCGAGCGCTTTGACAAACGCCGGATCGTCGCGCAGCACATGGATGACATAGTGCTCGAGACAGCCCGGGCGGTACACATTCCAGAACGCTTCGCGCACGAGGTTTTCGACCGCGCGATAGTCCCGTTCGGTTTCATTGCGGATGATCAGGTCCATAAGATCCTCCTTTTCTTTTTCTTTCATTATACACGGCGAATATGACAGTCCGGTGACAAAAGGAACAGAAATGTCGCATTCCTGCGCACCGCTGCGTGTCATATTGAAGAATTGAAAACACCCCTCACGCATATGTCATTCTGAGAAGCAAAACAAAGAAGGGTCTTATTCTCTCCCTCCGCCTCGCTGCGCTCGGCACCTCCCCCATCAGGTGGAGGTGATGCAGAAGCGAGACTCGTTCTGCTGCGCAACTTTCGTCAGGGAACGATCGAAGCATGGATTTTCGACCTTCCCTTCCCGTGGAGGTGTCGGCGTAAGCCGACGAAGAGGTAGTTTTCTGCCTCACAAGAATCGTACGAGGCGGAAAACCCACGGTCCGCTTATTTCAGTCCGAAGAACGCGCAGATCTTTGCGATCGCGAAGTCCATCTTTTCGGGCGACTGGAAGCGGTGGTCGGCGTTTTCGACCGGCTCAAATTCGATCACGTTGTCCTCCGCAAACGCCTTGACCGCGTCGAACGGGACGATCTCGTCCTTCGTGCCGTGTACAATGAACAGCTCGTCCGCGTACGGAAGAAAATCCCGCTGCCGTAGATCCGCCTCTTTGACGCTGTCCAGAAACGCTTTGTCGATCTCGACCTTGCGGTCGAAGCCGACCGGCACGGGCTTGCCTTTTTTGATGCGTTCGAGATCGGCTTCCGTCATGATCGCGTTTACAAACACGTCGTACAGCACGACGGCGGGACAGCGCAGCGCAAGCTTTTGAAACGGATCGCCGTGCTCGGAGAGGTATTTCAAAAAGAGATACGCGCCGAAGCTCGTTGCGTGACCGAGCAGCGCGGCGGAAGGATACCGCGTCTTTGTCCAGTTGAGCACTGCGGAAAGGTACGCGTCGCAGTCCGAAAGCCGCAGCGTTTTTCGGGCGTCGTCGCCGTGGCACGGCCAGTTGAAGGTCAGAACGGCGACGCTGTGGTTTTTGTCAAGCAGGTGCTTCGCAAGGCGCGCCGCCGATTTGTTGTCCTTGTCGCTGCCGAAGCCGTGCCCGCAGAGCACGACGGTTCTGACGTCGTTCGGATCCTTTATATAGAGCTTGCAGCGAATGCTGAAGCCGGAATCGTTGATGTTGAAGTATTTTTCCATGGTCGTTTCCTTTTGCGGTTCGCCGCGGCTGTCCGCCGGGCGGGTGCTGAAAACCGGTCTGTTGAAAAAAGAGGGCCTGCGCCCTCTTTTTAACCAACCACCAGGTTGATGATGTTTTTGACGACGATCGTTTTGCGGATCGTCTTGCCTTCGACAAACGGCTTGACCTCGTCGAGCGCCAGCGCGGCTTCGACGATCGCGGCGTTTTCCATGCCGACCGGGAGCTTGACCCGCGCGCGGACCTTGCCGTTGACCTGCACGCCGTATTCGATCGTGTTCTCGACGAGCGCATCGGGATCGTAGGCGGGCCATTCCGCGTGGTGCAGCGGCGCAAAGCCGAGCTTTTCGTTGAGCTCCTCACTGATGTGCGGCGCGACCGGGTACAGCAGCATAAGCAGCGTGCGGAACTCGTCCTTTGTGAGCGAGCCCTTTGCGTAGAAGTCGTTGACGAGCGACATCATCGCGGCGATCGCGGTGTTGAACTTCATGCGCTCGTAGTCCTCGCCCACCTTTTTGATGCAGGCGTTGACCTTCGTGCGCATCCCGTCGTCGGTCCATCCTTCGCCCCTGATCATGTCCTGCAGTCTCCAGACGCGGTCGAGGAATCGACGGCAGCCGTTGGCGGATTCGTCGCTCCATGGCGTTGCGGACGTGTAATCGCCCATGAACATGACGTAAAGACGCAGCGTATCCGCGCCGAGACGCTCGATGACGCTGATCGGGTCGACCACGTTGCCCTTGGACTTACTCATCTTGTCGCCGTCGGGTCCGAGGATCAATCCCTGATAGGTACGCTTCGCGTACGGCTCGGGCGTGTTGACCTCGCCGATGTCGTACAGGAAGTGGTGCCAGAAGCGCGAATACAGCAAGTGCCGCGTGACGTGCTCCATGCCGCCGTTGTACCAGTCGACCGGCATCCAGTACTGCATCTCCTCCGGATCGCAGAAGACCTTGTCGTTCTTGGGATCAATGAAGCGGAGATAGTACCAGGAAGATCCCGCCCACTGCGGCATCGTGTCCGTCTCGCGCTTTGCTTTGCCGCCGCATTTTGGACAGGTGCAGTTTACGAAAGATTCGATCCGCGCAAGCGGGCTCTGCCCGTCGGTGCCGGGCGCAAAGTTCTCGACATCCGGAAGCCGGAGCGGCAGCTCTTCATACGGAACGCCGACCGTGCCGCACTTCGGACAATGGATCAGCGGGATCGGCTCGCCCCAGTAGCGCTGGCGGTTGAACGCCCAGTCCTTCATCTTGTACTGGACGCCCTTTCTGCCGAGCTTGTGTTCCCCGAGGTAGTCGAGCATCGCCGCGATCGAATCCTTTTTGTTGTCGTACGCGTTCAAAAAACCGGAATTGATCATTCTGCCGTCGCCGGTGTAGGCTTCCTTTTCGATGTCGCCGCCCTCGATGACCGGAATGATCTCGACGCCGAATTTATGCGCAAACTCCCAGTCGCGCTGATCGTGCGCCGGCACCGCCATGATCGCGCCGGTGCCGTAGCCCATCATGACGTAGTCCGCGATAAACACCGGGATCTCCTTGCCGCTCACCGGATTGATCGCCGTAAAGCCCTTGAGCTTCACGCCGGTCTTTTCCTTCGAAAGCTGCGTGCGCTCGAACTCGGTCTTCTTCGCGCATGCCGCGCGGTAGGATTCGACCTCGTCCCAGTTTTCGATGCGGTCTTTGTATTTATCGAGCATCGGATGCTCGGGCGCGATGACCATGAACGTCACGCCGAACAGCGTGTCGCAGCGGGTCGTGTAGATCTCGAGCGTTTCGGGAACGTCCTTGATCGCAAAGTTCACGAACGCGCCGACGGACTTGCCGATCCAGTCGATCTCCTGCTGCTTGATCGAGTCGGGATAATCGACGTCGTTGAGCCCTTCCAGAAGCTTGTCGGCGTACGCCGTGATCTTCAGATACCACACGTCCTTCGGAAGCTGCACGACGTCGCTGTGGCACACGTCGCACTTGCCGCCCTGCGAATCCTCGTTCGAAAGAACGACCTTGCAGTGCGGGCAGTAGTTGACCAGCGTCTTTGCGCGGAACACAAGCCCGTGATCGAACAGCTTCCGGAAGATCCACTGCGTCCACTTGTAGTAGTCGGGCAGGGACGTGGCGATCTCGCGCGTCCAGTCGAACGAATAGCCGACGCGCTTCATCTGATCCTTGAAATGCTCGATGTTCGCGGTCGTGATGTCGTGCGGATGCGTGTTCGTCTTGATCGCGTAGTTCTCGGCGGGCAGACCGAACGAGTCGAAGCCCATCGGGAACAGCACGTTATAGCCCTGCATGCGGCGCTTGCGAGACAGTACCTCAAGGCTCGTATACGCTTTGATATGCCCGACGTGCATGCCCGCGCCGGACGGGTACGGAAACTCCACGAGCGCGTAGAATTTCGGCTTTGTATGATCCGCTTCCGCCTCAAAGCAGCGGTGCGCGTCCCAAAACGCCTGCCACTTCTGTTCGACGGCGTTGAAATCGTAGGTATCAGCCATAAAAAGCTCCTTTCACCGGTTGCCCGATAGATACAATAGGATATAACTTTTCCATGGCGTTTGTCAACTGCTTTACAAGATTTTCGGGATATGATATACTGAAAAAACATCGGATTGCGGCGGTTTTGCCGCGAAAGGAGACCATATGATCGGCACTTATTTGTTTAAGATCGGCAGCTTCGGCGTACCGGCGATGGGCGTATGCGTGCTCGTCGGCGCGATCCTTGCCGTGCTTTTGAGCTGGATCCTGAGAAAACGCACCGCGCTGGACTGGAACGGTGAGGTTGTCGACGCAATCATCGCGGCGGTTCTTTTGGGCTTTGCCGGCATGAAGATCCTCTACTGGATCGTGACGCCGAACGTGTTCAAGTCCGCGTTCTCGAACGGCTTTTTCCAGGGCATTTTAAGCCTTCTCATGGAGGGCATGGTCTTTTACGGAGGGCTCATCGGCGGGATCCTCGGGGTTTTCCTCACCGCGCGGAAGAAGAAAAAGAACTTCTTCGAGTTCACCGATCTGATGGCGCCGTGCTTCTGCGTGGCGCACGCGTTCGGCCGCGTCGGCTGTCTGCTTGCGGGCTGCTGCTACGGCGTAGCGGTCGGCGATCAGACGCAGTTCGGCGTTCTGACCTACAAGGGCGCGCTTGCCGTGAAGTACCTTGACGGCACGATGCGCCTGCCCGTGCCGCTGATGGAAGCGATCTTTCTGCTCATCCTCTGCGAAGTGCTCGTGCTCGTCTACTGCACGGAGAAGCATCTCGGCAGGACGACCGGCGTGTATCTCACGGCATACGCGGTCTGGCGGTTCGTGATCGAGATGTTCCGCAGCGATGCGGCGCGCGGCAAGTTCGGCCCGCTCTATACCTCGCAGTGGATCAGCATCCTGATCCTTGCGGCGGGCGTCGCGCTGCTGCTTCTTGCAAAGAAAATGCAGTGGAAGAAGGGTAAGCCGTTCAAGGTGTTCCGGGAAGAGGAGCTGACCGTGCCGGAAGCGGACGCCGTACCGGAAGGGACCGAAGAGCCCGCCGAGGAAGGGATCCGGCTGTTCGACGAGGACTCTGAGGAGGAAACCGAAGCGCCTGTCGGGAAGGAAGCCGAAGCCGCTGAGGAAGCGGAAGAACGTGCGGAAGAGAAATCCGAAGCCGAGGAAGAAGCCGTCGAGGAAGCGGAGGAACGTGCGGAGGAAGTGATCGAAGCCGCGGAGGAAGCCGCCGAGGAAGCGGAGGAACGTGCGGAGGAAGAGCTCGAAGCTGCGGCGGAAGAAGTCGAAGCCGAAGAGGATGCGATCAAAAACTGGGTCAAGGAAGCCCTCGGCGACGAAGACAAATAACGAATGCAACGAATAAAAGCGGCGGGTCAAAAGCCCGTCGCTTTCTCTTTTTTGGGAGCGTTATCCCAGCCGGACGTACTTTGCGGGGTCCTTTGCGACGCCGTCCACGGTGATCGCAAAGTGCAGATGCGGCGGAAGCGCGCATTCGGAGATCGCGCTCGTGCCGACCGTGCCGATCACATCGCCCGCGTTCAGCCGGTCGCCGACCTTGACGCGGACGTCCTCGCCGAGATTCGCATAGAGCGTCGTGCGTCCGTTCGCGTGGCTGACGGTGACGGTATAGCCCAGGGCGTCATCCTTTTCGACGCGCTCCACAGTGCCGGCGAACACGCATTTGACCTGCGTGCCGGCGTCCGCCCTGATGTCTACGGCGGCGTGCGTCGTCCACTGATCGAGCGTCACCGAATACAGGAGCTTGTCGACCGCAAAGCCGAACACGATCTCACCCGAAACGGGCGGCGCGGCTTTGCTCGGCGCGCTTGCGGGCTTCTTTGTGGGCTCCGGGGTCAGCGTCGGCAGCGGGATCGCGGTCGGGACCGCCGTCGGGACGGGCGTACTCGGCTTTTGGAGCACCGCAGCGGTCGGCGCGTGCAGAATGCTTCCCAGCCGTTCGTCCTCCGATTTTCCGACGATCACGATCGGCGCGTCGTCCGCGGGCGCCTGCGCCTCGCTCTCCTCCTCCGGCTTGTCGAGAGCCAGCAGCAGGATCGCGGCACCGATCACGATCAGGCACACCGCCAGCGCGATGTAGAATCCGTTGTTTCGCAAAAACAAGCGGAAGCGTTCCATACGGTCATTGGTTTCTTTCATCGGTTCTTCCATTTTTATCACCTCGGCTGTAGTATGGACGCGTGTGAAAAAATGTATACCGAATCGATTGCCATATTTTTTCGGGTATGATAGGATGAGCGTATGAAGAGACGGACGTTTTATTTTTCATTGATGCAGGGCTTTTGCTTTACGGGCGCGTGTCTCGTGTATTCGTACACCGAGCGTCTTTTGCTGCATCACGGTTTTTCGACCGGCGCGATCGGCGCGATCCTTGCGGTTTCGTATCTGTTTGCAATGGTCTTTCAGCCGCTGCTTGCGGCAGCCGCGGATCGCGGGCGGCGTGTGACGCTGCGCCTCGGGATCGCCCTTACTGCGCTGCTCTCCGTCGCGCTTGCGGCTTCGGCTTTGATCGGCAAAAACGCGCCGGTGCTGTTTGCGGCGATGATCGGCGCGCTCTCCGCCGTGTCGCTGACGGCGCAGCCGCTGATCAATGCGACGGGCTTCCATTACATCAACCGCGGGCTCGATCTGGATTATTCGTTTGCTCGCGGCGTTGCAAGCGTCGCGTATGCGCTTGCGTCGCTTCTGCTCGGCGCGCTTGCGGCAAAGAACATCGATTCCATGCTCTGGGTCTTTCTTGCGGCGCAGATCGGGCTTCTTTTGACGGCGATCTTTTTTGCCCCGCACCGTGAAAGCGTCACCGTGCGCGAAACGGGCGGAAGCCTTCGGAACGTTTTTTCGCGGTATCCGAAATTTGTGCTGTTCTGCGTCGGGAATCTTGTGCTGATCGTGCCGCACATGATCATCAACAGCTACCTTGCCAGCATCACGAACGTCACGGGCGGCGACATGAGCGTGATGATCGCGATCGCCGCGCTCGTCGAGTTTCCGGCGATGACGGCGTATTCGCACATCCGAAAGAGGATCCCGGACTGCGTGCTGCTCGTTGCGAGCGCTTCGGTGTACCTTCTCAAGACCGGACTGCTGCTTGCGGCGGCGTTCCTTTCGCTCGGCGCATGGGCGGCGTACGTTTCGTCCGCGCTGCAGATGCTGTGTTACGCGATCTTCGTGCCGGCGGCGTCGTATTACGCGAACGACGCCGTTTCGGAAAGCGACCGCGTCAAGGGACAGATGCTTCTGACCGAAGCGGGGCTTGCGGCAGGCGTTTTCAGCATGCTGCTCGGCGGGCTTTCGATCGAGCGTTTCGGCGTCGGCACGACGCTGATCCTGTGCGAGATCCTCGTCGCGGCGGGCGTGTTCATCGTATGGCTCGGCGTGCGGCGGGGAAAACAAAGCATCTCATGAAAAGAAGCTGCCCTAAGGATGGGCAGCTTCTTTTTTGTTTGCGAAAAGATTGTTATTCGGCGGGCAGATAGAACAGCGGATTGTACGGGATGCCGTCGATCAGAAGCTCGTAGTGCAGAATGGATTCCTTCTCCCCTTCGGTCTCCGGAAGATGCGCGATCGTTTCGCCCTTCGTCACATGCTTTTCGAGCATCAGCCCCGGGACGGCGGTGTTCGCGCCGAACGCGATCCGGGAGACGAAGTCCTCGTCGTGACGGATGTCGATCACAAAGCCGAGCCCTGCGCGTTCGCCCATGAAGATCACCGTTCCGGATTCCGGCGCGATGATGCGCGTTTCCGGCGCGGCGGAGTAGTCGACGCCGTAGCGCATGACGCCGGTCAGAAGACCGTAAAGTCCCGCGACCGTTCCGCGGATCGGGTGCACAAAGGACAGCGACGCGGGCGTCGGACCGAGCTGCCCCTCCTGCGGTGCGGGGACTTCCGGATCGCCGATCACGATCTCGGGTCTGCGGTAGGAGCCCGTAAGCTCCGTTTGCGCGCTGCCGACGCCGAGCGGCGTGTTCAGGGTTTCGGTCTCGGAAACGGGCATGCCGTTCTGATACAGCGTTTCGGTATAGACGAGCGTGCGCGCCGGTGTGCCGAGCTTTTTGAACATGCGCGAGCCCTCGGGCAGCAGCGGCGTACGGGCGGTCTGCGGTTCGATCGTTTCGGTGCGGATTTCAACGCGCTCCGCGGTGCGGCGCACCGGGATCAGGGAGCGGTCCTTCCGGAGAAGATTCAGCGCGGCGTCGTATTCGAGATAATCCACGGTTCCGTCCGCCGGAAGCGTCGAAAGCGCCGCGTCGATCGACGCGGTCAGAAGCACCGCGTTCCCGCTGAGGTTTTCTGCGGCGCATTCGCCGAGGAAGCTGCGGACGAGGTATTCCGCGACCTCGCGGTTTGCGACCGCGAACAGCGGCTTGCCGTCGACAAGAAGATTGACCGCTTTTTCGGGATAGACCGGCTGCGGCGTCGTGATCACGGGGACCGGCGTCGGCGCGGGCGTGCGCACATAGACGTCGTCTTCCTCCGTTTTCGGCTCCGGCGTGACGACGGTGACCGGCTCGGCGGCGAGCGTCTTCGGTTTTGTATCGGAAAGGAACATGGGCAGAAGGACGGCGAGCGCTGCAAGCACGAGCGCAAAGCTCCCGATCAGGATCCAACGTTTTGCGGTATCCTTCATAACGGCCGCTCCTTTCCCATTTTTGTGCAGTATACCATACCGCAGGGGGAAAGGAAACGATTCCGTCAAAAAATTAACGGATTCACAACAATTTCTCCGAAGGAAAGGCTTTCCATCGGCGGAAAGATATGATATGATATAAATGCATAAATATAGGGCGCGGGATCGTCTCCCAAAACCCGGGGATGAGGTGCAAGAATGTCACACTTAACGGATGAAGAACTGTATTACTTCAACGAAGGAACGACAAAGACGGCGTATCGCTCGCTCGGCTGCCACCGGGTCGTGAACAACGGCGAAACGGTTTGGCGGTTCTCGGTCTGGGCGCCGAACGCAAGAAGCGTAGCCGTCGTAGGAGACTGGAACGGCTGGAACCAGGACGCCGACCGGATGTCGCCTGTCGGCTCGACCGGCGTATGGGAGATCCTCATCGGGATCGCCGTGGAGGGTCAGTTCTATAAGTACGCGGTCGAGGGCCCGTACGGCGGCGTTTCGATGAAGGCGGATCCGTACGCGCAGCGCTGCGAGCCTGCCGGAACGGCGTCGATGGTCTGGGAAGCGGGCGAGTTTCCGTGGACGGACGCGGACTATCTCTCGCGCTGCACAAAGCGGCACAACGAGCCGATGAACATCTACGAGGTGCATCTGGGTTCCTGGCGCAAGGGGCTCGGCTACCGCGAGCTTGCGACGGAGCTGGTCGATTACGCCGTGGACATGGGCTACACGCACATCGAGTGCATGCCGCTGATGGCGTATCCGTTCAATCCGAGCTGGGGCTATCAGGTCACCGGCTACTATGCGCCGACGACACGTTACGGCACGCCGGACGATCTCCGGTACTTTGTCGACTGCGCGCATAAGAAGGGGCTCGGCGTCATCATGGACTGGGTCCCCGCCCACTTCACCCGCGACAGCTACGGGCTTGCGTACTTTGACGGCACGCCGACCTATGAGCATCCCGACTGGCGGCGCTCGGAAATGAAGCAGTGGGGCACGCTGCTGTTTGACTACGGCAGAACGCAGGTGCAGAGCTTCCTCGTTTCCAACGCGTGCTATTGGCTCAGAGAGTTCCACATCGACGGACTTCGCGTCGACGCGGTCAGCTGCATGCTGTACCTCGATTACGGCAGAAACGACGGCGAATGGCTGCCGAACCAGTACGGCGGCAAGGAGAACCTCGACGCGATCAACCTCTTCCACAAGATCGCGGCAGCGGTCAAGGAGATACCCGGCAACAAGATCCTCATCGCAGAAGAGAGCACGGCGTTCCCGCGCGTGACGAACAAGCATGAGGACAGCTTAGGCTTCGATTATAAATGGAACATGGGCTGGATGAACGACATGCTGCGCTACATGCAGATGGATTCGCTCTACCGCAAATGGCATCACGACAAGCTGACGTTCTCGCTGATGTACGCGTTCTCCGAAAACTACATCCTTGCGTTCTCGCACGACGAGGTCGTGCACGGCAAGCTGTCGATGCTGAACAAGATGCCGGGCGATTACTGGCAGAAGTTCGCGCAGCTTCGTCTTCTGTACGCCTATCAGATGGCGCATCCGGGCAAGAAACTGACGTTCATGGGCATGGAGATCGGTCAGTTCATCGAGTGGCGGTTCGACGAATCGCTCGACTGGATGCTTTTGGACTATCCGAAGCATGCCGAAATGCAGTGCTATGTGCGTGAGATGAACAAGTTTTACCGCAGCACGCCCGCGCTCTACCAGCGCGACGACGACTGGAACGGCTTTGACTGGATCGCGGTGGACGACGCCGTGCATTCGATTGCCGCGTTCGTCCGCAAGGATGCGGACGGCAATCCGGTGCTGTGCGTGTTCAACTTCACGCCGGTCCCGTGGGACGATTACTGCCTCGGCAGCGAGGAAGCCGGCACCTATTCCGAGATCTTCTCGACCGACGCGCCGTACTTCGGCGGCGGCGGAATGTCGTTCAATGAGCCGGTCAGGACGGTCGAGGAGCCGTTCGGCAAGTTCCGTCACCGTCTTCAGGTGAAGCTTCCCGCCTACGGCGCGGTGTTCTTCCGCTTCACACCCGATCCCAAGCCGAATCAGAAAGGAGCAAAGGAATGAAAAAGAAAATCGTCTGCATGCTGCTTGCAGGCGGACAGGGCAGCCGTCTCGGCGTCCTGACGTCCAGCATGGCGAAGCCTGCGGTCCCCTTCGGCGGCAAGTACCGTATCATCGACTTTCCGCTTTCTAACTGCGTGAACTCCGACATCGACACCGTCGGCGTTTTGACGCAGTATCGTCCGCTTGCGCTGAACGCGTACCTCGGCACCGGTCAGCACTGGGACCTCGACCGCACGAACGGCGGCGTATTCGTGCTTCCGCCTTACATGACGGAGCACGACGGACGGTGGTATTCCGGCACGGCGAACGCGATCTGGCAGAACCGTTCCTTCCTCGATCAGTACGATCCCGATTATGTGCTGATCCTTTCCGGCGACCACATCTATAAGATGGACTACACGAAGATGCTTCGGTTCCATATCGCGAACAGCGCAGCGGCGACGATCGCGGTACTGAAGGTTCCGATGGAGGAAGCGCATCGCTTCGGCATCATGAACACGGACGAGAACGGCACGATCGTTTCGTTCGAGGAAAAGCCGAAGGTTCCGAAGAGCAACAACGCTTCGATGGGCATCTATATTTTCAATTGGAAGCTTCTGCGCGACTATATGGAACGCGACGACGCCGATCCGAACAGCGAGAACGATTTCGGCAAGAACATCATTCCGAACATGCTGAACGCAGGCGAAAAGATGGTCGCCTATCCGTTTGAGGGATACTGGAAGGACGTCGGAACGATCCAGAGCCTTTGGGAAGCGAACATGGATCTTTTGGGCGAACAGCCGGTGCTGAACCTCAACGATCCCACATGGCGCATCTACACGCGCAACCCAGTCATGCCGCCGCACTATACCGACGCGAGCGCGGACGTTAAGAACAGCCTCGTCACCGAAGGCTGCGTCGTCCGCGGCAAGGTCGTTCATACGGTGCTGTTCTGCGGCGCCAAGGTCGAAGCGCGCGCTGTGGTTTCCGATTCGGTCGTGTTCCCGAACGCGGACGTCGGCGAGGACTGCTATGTCAGCAAGGCGATCATCGGCGAGAATGCGGTGATCGGCAAAAATGCGCGCATCGGCGTTCCGCCGAAGGAGGGCGAAACGGTCGACAACCGGCTCACCGGCGACATCGTGCTGATCGGCAACGACGTGACGATCCCCGCCGGCGCGGTGATCCCGCGCGGCGCGGTCGTGACCGCAGAAACGCTCGGACAGTTTATGAACGGAGGAAAAGAAGCATGAACCAGGAAGCATTCGGTCTGATCTTCACGGGCGAAGCGAACCCCTATATGCGCGATCTCGTGCTGTCCCGCGCGGTCGCGGCGGTGCCGTTCGGCGGACGCTACCGCTGCATCGACTTTCCGCTGTCCAACCTTGTCAACACCGGCATCCGCAACGTCGGACTGATCGTGCAGCGTAACTATCATTCGATGATGGACCATCTCGGCACCGGCAAGGAATGGGACCTGAACCGCAAGCGCGACGGTCTTTTCCTGCTCCCGCCGTTCTCCACCAAGGACAATACCGGCGTGTACCGCGGCGATATCGACGCGTTCCACTCCGTCATGCAGTACATACGCCGTTCCAACCAGAAATATCTGATCATCTGCGGCAGCCACACCGTGTTCAACACAACGTTCGATGCGATCTTAAAGCAGCATCGCGAGACCGGCGCGGACATCACCATCATGTATAACGAAGATCCGCGTTTCTTCCCCGAGGAACAGAACCGCGATCTGCGGCTTTTGCTGAACGACGACGGAATGACCATCAACGGGCTGGAATGGAACCCGCGGCATCCGGGCTCGAACTTCCGTTCCTGCGAGATCACCGTCATCGACAAGGACCTCTTCGAGGACCTTGTGGAGGAAGCGTATTCGCGCGGCTACGTTGATTTTGTCCGCGACATCATGCTGCAGAAGACCAAGGAGCTCAAAATGATGGGCTGGCGCTACGACGGCTATGTGGCGCGGATCGATTCGGTCAACACCTATTTCATGCACAGCATGGAGCTTCTGAACGCATTTGCGGCAAAGGATCTCTACAACATGCGGCATCCGATCTACACCAAGGTCAAGGACGAGATCGCGTCGAAGTACGGCGATACGGCGGACGTGCACAACGTCGTCATGGCGGACGGCTGCGTGATCGACGGCACCGTCGAGAACTCGATCGTGTTCCGCGGCGTCACCGTGGAGCGCGGCGCCGTCGTTAAAAACTCCATCCTCATGCAGGGCGTGACTGTCGGCGCCGGCGCGGTGCTCGACCATGTCATTCTCGACAAGAACGTCACCGTCAACGCCGGACGTCAGCTCACGGGATACGAGGGGATTCCGCTCGTGTTCCGCAAGAATCTGACCGTCTGATCGAATCGCGAAAGGAGAATCATCATGAAAATTCTGTTTGCGGCAAGCGAATGCTTCCCGTTTATCAAGACCGGCGGACTTGCCGACGTCGTCGGCTCGCTGCCGAAGGAGCTCGTCAGACAGGGCGCGGAGGCAGCGGTCATTTTGCCGAAGTATACGCCGATCGGCGATTACTACATCCTGAAAATGCAGCACGTCTGCCACTTCAATCTGCAGCTCGGAAGCTATTCCGTGTTCTGCGGCATCGACAAGCTCGAACAGGACGGCGTCACGTTCTATTTCGTCGACAATCTGGCGATGTTCGGCGGCGAGAAGATCTACACCGGCGACGAACAGGAGGGCTTCCGTTTTGCGTTCTTCTGCCGCGCCGTGCTCGAATCGTTCAAGCACATGAACTATTATCCGGACATCATCCACTGCAACGACTGGCAGACCGGTCTCATTCCCGTGCTTCTGAACGATCAGTACCGTACGCTCGAAGGCTATCGCGATGTGCATACGGTGTTCACGATCCACAACCTGAAGTTCCAGGGCATCTTTGACTGGCATCGCATCAACAGCGTCCTCGGATTGAACGAAGGCTACTTCTCTCCGAACAATCTGGAGTTTTACGGACTGCTGTCGTTTATGAAGGCGGGTCTTGTGTTCGCAAACCGTATCACGACAGTCAGTCCGACCTACGCGGAGGAGATCCGCACCGGCTATTACGGCGAACGTCTTGACGGACTGCTTCGCGCAAGACAAAACGTTCTGTCCGGTATCCTGAACGGAATAGACGGAATATCATTCGATCCGAACACGGATATGCATATTCCCGTTCACTTTAACGCAGCAGATCCGTCCGGCAAGAAGCTCGATAAGGCAGCGCTGCAGGAAGAGCTTGGTCTGCAGAAGCGTGACGTGCCGCTGATTGCTATGGTTACGCGTCTGACAGCGCAGAAGGGTCTTGATCTGGTTACCTGTGTATTGAACGATATCATGCGCATGGATTTGCAGATGGTCGTTGTCGGCACCGGCGATCCTTATTTTGAGAACGCTTTCCGCGATGCGCAGTACCGCTTCCCCGGCAGATTTGTCTGCTGCCTCAGACACGACGAGCAGATCGCGCGCCGCGTCTATGCCGCAAGCGATATCTACCTGATGCCGTCGCAGTTTGAGCCGTGCGGATTGAGTCAAATGATCGCGATGCGATACGGATCGATTCCGCTCGTAAGAG
This sequence comes from Bacillota bacterium, assembly GCA_016286445.1. GTDB lineage: Bacteria > Bacillota > Clostridia > Christensenellales > CAG-138 > UBA3792. Next base: position 13,220 of record JAEESS010000028.1, on the reverse strand, counting down.
AGACCGGCGGACTTCGGGACAGCGTTCTTCCGTATAACTGGTATACAGACGACGGCAACGGCTTCAGCTTCCATGATTACAACGCGCACGACATGCTGCATGTCCTTGAACATGCTGTCGGCTATTGGTACGACGATCGCGATATGTGGGCGCGGTTGATGAAGCGTGCGATGCGTACGGACTTCTCCTGGGCGGCTTCGGCACGCAAGTATATGGAGCTGTATCGCAACCTGCTCGGACTTCCAGAGGAAGCACCAGTCAAGCCGGTCCGCAAACGCGCGCCGCGCACCGTAAAGCCCGCCGAAGAGAAGCCTGCAGGTAAACCCGCGGCAAAGAAATCGGCGGTAAGAAAGACAGCGACGACAAAGACAAAGAAACCCGAATAATCGACACAGAAACGGAACAGAGCCGCAAATAGCGGCTCTTTTTTATGTTTCACATGAAACAATCGGATGCACGGGTCTAAAATGTTTCCCGTGAAACATATAAAAAAGGCTGCAAACGTCTTGCATATTTGACAGCGTTACGATATAATAAAGCGGAAAAGGAGCGGTTATGGGCAAGATTATTTCTATTACAAATCAAAAAGGCGGCGTCGGCAAAACGACGACTGCGATCAATCTGAGTGCGTGTATTGCGCAGACGGGGCGACGTGTTCTGCTGGTGGACCTCGATCCGCAGGGAAACAGCACGAGCGGGCTCGGCGTAACGCGCAAAAAAGACATGCAGACGAGCTATGACGTGCTGATCGACGACGTACCGGTACAGGACGCAATCCGCAAGACCATGATCGATACGCTGGACATTCTGCCGTCCAGGATCGAGCTTGCGGGCGCAGAGGTCGAGCTCGTGAGTATGATGGCGCGTGAACAGCGTTTGAAGCAGACGCTGTCGCAGGTCGCGGACCGTTATGATTATATTTTTATCGACTGTCCCCCGTCACTCGGGCTGCTGACGCTGAATGCGCTGACGGCGTCGGATTCTCTGCTTGTTCCGATCCAATGCGAATACTATGCTTTGGAAGGACTGTCTCAGCTGATGAACACGGTAAAGCTTGTACGAAGAAATCTGAACAATAAGCTCGATATCCAGGGTGTTGTACTGACGATGTTCTCGTCACGTCTCAATCTCTGTATACAGGTTGTGGAGGAAGTCAAGAAGTATTTCCGGGAGAAGGTCTACAACACGATCATCCCGCGATCAGTCCGTATGAGCGAAGCGCCGAGCCATGGTATGCCGATCACGCTGTATGACGCGCGCAACATCGGCGCCAAGGCGTATACCAATTTAGCGGAAGAATTTATCAAACGGGAGGAGCCAAATGGCAAAGAATAAGGGACTCGGGCGCGGGTTGGACGCGCTGCTGGATGAGATCGAAACGCCGGATGCGCCGCAGGACGGCAAATTCGAGGTAGATCTCTACGATATTGATACGAATCCGGATCAGCCGCGCAAGACGTTCGACCCGGAAAAGCTCGCCGAGCTTGCTTCCTCCATAAAGCGTCACGGCGTTGTGCAGCCGATTCTGGTCAAGAAAAACGGCGCACGGTATACGATCGTCGCCGGAGAACGCCGCTACCGTGCCGCGAGAATGGCGGGATTGATGACGGTTCCGGTCGTTTTGACGGAGATCGACGAGGATGCGGTTATGGAGATCTCGCTCGTTGAAAACATTCAGCGCGAGAATCTGAACCCGATCGAGGAAGCGGCGGCGATCAAGTTGCTGATGCAGCAGCACGATCTGACGCAGGAGGAGGTTTCCGAGCGCGTCGGAAAGAGCCGACCGGCGATCGCAAACGCGCTGCGTCTTCTCACACTTGCGAAATCCGTGCAGAAAATGATCAAGGACGGGCGCCTGTCTGCAGGACACGGCAAGATGCTGGCAGGCGTCGGCGATCCGCGCTTGCAGATGGAGCTGGCGGAAAAGTGCGCCGAGGGCGAATGGTCGGTACGCCGTCTTGAAGATGAGCTGCGGTTTGCGGAGATGCCGAAGCGCAGGCATAAGGAGAAGCCGGAACCGACGCCGGAATTTCGCAACGCCATGCACCGCATGCGCGCGGAGCTCGGAACAAAGGTCTCCGTGCAGGGCGATGAAGACAAGGGCAAGCTGATCATCCACTATTATTCGCGCGAGGACCTCGATCGGATCTACCGTGTCATCGTAGGGAACGAATAGGCGAAAATATATACATGAAAGGAACGGGATGCCGTTCCTTTTATTTGTGTTGGAATTTACGCGGAAAGGATCCTTCGGTGCGGGGCATTTGGGAATGGCGTAAGCGGCGGGGCGTCCGGGAGTAGCGTAAGCGGCGGGGCGTCCGGGAGTAGCGTAAGCGGCGGGGCGTCCGGGAGGACGCCCCCTACGGACCGTTTGCGCATAGCATAAGCCCTCCCCCAACGGACCGTTTGTACACAGCGTAAACATCCCCTTACGGATCGTTTGTACATAGCATAAACTCTTCTCTTTTGGGGGTGGTGCGGTCAGGCGGAAGAGCTATGCAGCGTATAGTCGTCTCATCAGTCGCGGGAGATGACAGTTTCTTTTCGGAGGGGAAGCCTTGACGAAACAGGACGATTCGGAGCGAACGATAATCTATGAATGATGCGCATGAGATGAATGAAAAAATGAACGGAAAATATAATAAATAATATATTTTTCAAAATCACAACATGTTGTGGTTGAGCAAATTATTGAATACAAATGTTCAAAAAATGGTAATAAAATATACAATATAATACTTGAAATTGATTGAAAAAGATTCTATAATAGACCATGGTATACCATGCATATGGTATGAGTAAAAATATGCAGTCCCGGCGGGAACCGGGAAATAATAACCAGAAATCTCCTATTACGTGAGATCATAACAGACGGAGGAAAAAAACATGTCTAAGATGAACAGGATCCTATTCGGCAGACGCACCTGGGCGATCATTGTATCGTTGATCATGGTGCTTCAGTTGTTGCCTCTGGCAACCATTGCCGACAGCACCGCGGGCAGCGCCATCGCGGAAGACACGGTCACAATTGACCGCAACGGCGACGTCGTAACGGACGAAGTCGGTCTTGAATCCGATGGCTGGAAGCCCGGCAGGGGCGACGACGACGGCGACGAACCGGGCGAAGACGAACCCGCGCCCGGCGGTCTGATCGGCGATCTTCCGACCGAAACGGAACAGCCGGAAAACCCGGTTGACACCGCGGAGCCGGAAACCCCGGTCGACACCGCAGAGCCGGAAACCCCGGTCGATACCGCGGAGCCGGAAACCCCGGTCGACACCGCAGAGCCGGAAACCCCGGTTGAAACCGCGCAGCCGGAAGCTACGGATTCGCCCGCTCCCTCGGAGAGCCCGGAAGATCCGGAAATCGCTCCCAGCACCCCCGGCATCAGCCTGTATTTCCCGGTCGTATTCGTGGACAAGGACGGTAAGGTTCTTGTCCGTAAGTCGATTTTGTCGGGCGATCCGATCGGTGAACTTCCGGCAGCTCCTGTTATCGAAGGCAGAACGTTCCTCGGCTGGTTTGCGGAGAACGGTAAGCGCGTCTATGCGACCACGAAGGTCACGGGCATGATGCGCATCAGCCCGAAGTATGACGGCGACGAAGTTCCGGAGGAAGAAATGCCTGCGCAGACCTTCACTGCCACCACGCAGAAGAAGGTCCGCATCAACGCGACCGTGCCCGAGGGCGTCTTCCCCGCCGGTACGACGATGAAGGTTACCGATCTGGAGCCGGACAAGACCAAGGCGCTCGCGCTGACCATCGTTTCGGAAAGCGAGTACCGCGACGCGGTCGCAGTCGACATCACGTTCTATGACGCGAACGGCAAGAAGATCGAGCCCGCAAACGCAGGCAAGGTCCGCGTGGAAATGAACGCGGGCAGAAAGCTCGAAGGTGAAACCTTCAAGCTCTATCACGAGACCTCCAAGAACGTCCTCTCCCTGATGGGTGAGGCGTCGCCGTACGGCGCAAACTTCGAGTCCTCCTCCTTCTCCGTCTACATCGTCATCGGTACCGGCGGCGAAGAGGAGTATGCGCGCGTAACGGTGAACTTCTACCGCTACGGCGAAACCACGCCGGTCACCATCCTCGTCAAGCCGAAGGATATGGAAACCGACGCCATGTTCGAGAAGGTCGTTTACGATCCCGGCCCCGGCACGCTACCGAGCGGCTACCTGTTCGCAGGCTGGACGACGGTCTCCAACTGGAACGCCGCTACGACCGGTATGACCTTTGACGCGGTTCGCAACGACATCCGCGCGACGCTGCAGCGCAACACGGACAGCGACGATACCAACAACTTCGTCGATCTCGGCGTTACGCTCAACTACTACGTCATGGCGTTCGAGTCCTGCACCGTTACCTATAAGGATCAGCACGGCGCTGCGATCAAGACGGACGTCGTTCGTCTGACCAACGGAAGTGCTTCCTATACGGTCAGCACCTCCTATACCCCGGAAAAGACAACGCAGGCGTTTGAAGGCTGGACCACCTCCGTGCCCACCGCAAACGGCGATACGTATACCTACAATCCGGCGGTGACGGACGCTAATCTCTATAAGGTAGGCGAAGCGAGCGGCACGTTTACGGTGACGGGCAACGTCACCCTGTATCCGTACATCCGTACCGGTTTCTGGCTGATCTTCGACAACAACATTGAACAGAATAACATCGTCTACTTCGGCGATAAGGATGCGGATAAGACCTCCGGTACCTATTACGGTCCGGTGTTCTATTCGAGCGACGATGTAACGGTTCAGCCCGCGGATCCGGAGCGTACCGGTTATACGTTCGCCGGTTGGTATACCGATATAGAAATGACGACGGAATTTACCTGGGGCGGCACGCTTTCCGCAGATACCACGATCTACGCGAAGTGGGATCGCGCGACAGCTTCCTATACCGTCGTATACATGACGCAGATGCCGACCGATGCACTGAACGACGACGTCACCGACAATACCTACGAGTATTACGCGAGCATGACGCGTGAGTGGGTGTACACGACGCGCGACGGCTCGACCGGTTACTACTTCGTCTTGCCGGGCGATACGGTCACTGCGTTAACTTACGGAACGGTCAACGACTCGACGCTGGCTTCCGGCGACATTCCGCAGACCACGTTCTCGAATGGTTCATATAAATTCTCCGAAACGATTACGTCGCTCGGTTCATACTTCTATTACAGTGACAAGAACGCGAGCAGCTCCGTGGTCGTCAAGGGCGACGGCTCCGCGATCCTGTACGTGTACTATGACCGCGTTGCGATTACTTATAACTTCATTACCGATAGTAGCTGGCAATATAAGACGATCAGCGGCTATCAGCTTGCGTATAGTGGTAGTTATTACTACATCAAGGTCAACGGTTCGTGGCACAGAATGTCTGGTTATCCCGAAGACGTTTGGAATTGTTATAGTATTGATTACCTCTCCGGAAATACTATCTATTATACATACAGACAAGGCGGCACTCAGTATCATGATACCACGTTCTCTACAAGTGCATATTCCGTAACCGACCCGATCACCTATACCGGCTTGTACGGCGCACCGTTCGATGCGAACAACTGGCCGGATTCCGGCAGCGGATACGCCTGGTTCGTAGAGGATTCCAACTATTTCCATAACACGCCGGTCAGCACCTTTACCTATCTGTCTGGCGCTCCCGAAGGCGCAACGACGATCAACCTCTACTTGAAAACGCTTTCGTCTTCGACCGACACGGCAACGATCCACGTCGTGTATTCGAATCCGGAGACGGGGGCATGGACGGACGAGCCTGAAGATTATACCATTCAGGCGAACAGAGGTCTTACATTTACGAACAATGAATACTACACCTGCTATGGTTACAACCGGACGCGGAACAGCGTGACGAACGGATTTACTTCCAATACCACGCAGATGTCCATCTGGTATAAACCGAGCAGCACCAGCGGAAAAATCACGATCAACACAACAACCAAAGAAATCTGGGTCTATCTGCAGCTCAGAAGTTATCAGCTCCTGTTCGAGTCCAAGACCACGGCAGGCAGAAGAACGGAGACGCTGAATTATACCCAGAGCTTTGCGCCGTTCGAATACAAGAACGGACAGCTGTATATTCCGAACGACGGCGGCGACGGTTACTATTTCGACGGCTGGTATTATGATCGCTCCTACGAAGATCCGGTCGATTGGGCAAACGATACGATGCCTGCGCAGAACACGGTCATCTACGCCAAGTGGAACCCGATGCGCTTCCGTATCGTCATGGACATCACCGGCGGTCCCGAAGTCGGTCTGACCCGTGCGGACGTCCACTTCCCGCAGGACGTGGTTGATCCGGATACGGGTGTGCTGACCTCCGGACAGGCGATCTCCTTCCGTTTAGACGCGGGCGAGCAGGTTGCAAACTCCCTGAACGCGGCGACCGCCGAGGGCTGGACGCTCGCGGGCTGGTACCTCGACGAAGCGCATACGATCCCGTTCAACTTCAATCTCGGTATCTATAAGACCACGAGCGGGATGGATATGACCTACGGCGAACTGCCGCTTGCGCAAAAGACCGGCACGATCCCCGGCGGCGGCGGCAGCTACTCGGACAGCGATGAGGACGACCCGACCAAGGGCGAATACGTCCGCGGCCGCCTCACCATCTACGCCGCATGGCGTAAGGATGTGGAAGGCGCTTCCGGTCTGAATATCATCTATCAGGCAGGCGACGGTACGTTCAGCGGCGGCGCGACGTCCTTTGAGGATCCGAACCCCTATTCGATCGGTTCCGAGGTCTGGGCACAGCCCGGTTCGACGCCGAACGATACGGAAAAGGTCTTCTCGCACTGGGTCGTCCAGAAGTGGGAGAACGGCGCATGGGTCGACACCGACACGTTCGCATACCCCGGCGCGTCCTTTGTTCCGGACGAGACCTACGCAAAGGTCACCGAGAATCAGGACGGCAGCAAGACCTATACGATCCAGCTTCGCGCAGAATATAAATCAGCTGACGAAGAAAGCGTTCCGACGCACATTGACTGGTACCGCAACGACGGTTCCGGCGGCACCGTGCGCCAGGATACGAACCTGCTGATCAACGAGGCGGTCACCATCCCCGGTGCGCCGAGCCGCACGGGTTACGACTTCCTCGGCTGGTACAAGAAGTCCTTCACCGAAGAAGAAATACAGGCGATGGGCGGCAACGTTCCGACCTCGTATGCATGCACCGCGCCGAACTTCATCTGGTATAATGGCACCGGCTACTATGCCGACGCAGCATGCACGCAGGGCTGCTCGCAGGTCGCGGCGGACGAATGGCTGCCGTACGACAACCTGTACGCGGTCTGGGCGCCGCATGAATACGACGTGCGCTTCAACGCAAACGCGCCGAGCGGCACGACGGCTTCCGGCTCGATGGACCTCGAGCACTTCGAATATGACGAGCAGAAAGCGCTGACTGAGAACGCGTTCACCGTTCCGAATTATAGATTCCTCGGCTGGTCGACCTCCGCAACCGGCGGTGTGGTCTACACGAACGCACAGGAAGTCAAGAACCTCACCGCAGTCGACGGCGCGGTCGTCGACGTGTACGGCGTGTGGGAGCTCGACGTAGCGACCGTCACCGTGCACCATTATCTGCTCGGCACGACCACCCCGGTCGCCGAGGATGTAACGGAAAGCAAGACCATCGGTTCGAGCTACACCGCAAACGCGGCGACGACGTTCCTTGCGGGCTTTTCCGGCTACTCGCTGACCGCGGCAAGCTACGATCCGAGCCAGACGGTCACGGTCGCTGCGGGCGGCAACACCATCATCATCTACTACACCCTGCCGCTGACGATCACGGTCGCGCAGAAGGACGTGCAGTACAACGGCAGCGAGCAGTACGGCTATGACGCCGATACGGTCTCTCAGAACGGTACGGCAAACGGCATCACGGTCGACGGTCTTTTGAACGGCGATACCGTGACGCTGAACTATACCCCGTCCTCCGGTACGGACGTCGGAACGTACACCAACGGCAGCTTCGGCACACCTTCCGTATCGAATGCGAGCGGTGAAGTTTCCTATTATACTATCACCCCCACGGCAGGCGCGCTGAACATCACCAAGAATACGACCGGCCTCACCGTCACGGCTGTTGATTACAGCGGCAAGTACGACGGTCAGGCGCACGAAGGCGGCGCAACGCCGAGCGTGACCGACGGCACGACGATCGAGTACAGCACCGATGGTTCGAACTGGAGCACCACGGTACCGAGCATCACGAACGTCGGCACCGTCACCTATCAGGTGAGAGCCACCAACCCGAACTACGCGACCGCGACCGCGACCGGCACTCTGACGGTCACCCCGCGTGAGATCACCCTCACCTCTGCGGATGACAGCAAGACCTATGACGGCAGTCCGCTGACCAACAGCACCGTTACCGTCGGCGGCGACGGCTTTGTCGAAGGCGAAGGCGTTACCTTTAACGTCACCGGTACGCAGACGGATGTCGGTCACAGCGACAACACGTTCACCTACACGGCGAACGCGGGCACGAACCTCAACAACTACACGATCGCGACGCCGGTGTACGGCACGCTGACCGTTAACCCGCTTGCGATTACCGTCACCATCACCGGTAACACCGACACGAAGCCCTACGACGGAATTGAGCACACGGTCACGGGCTACACCGCGACGGCGAGCAGCAGCCTGTATAACGTGAACAGCGACTTCACCTTCACCGGCACGGCGAGTGCAAGCCGCACGCATGTGGTCGAGGGCAGCGACACGGACGGCAAGACCGAAATGGGCCTTGCTCAGAGCCAGTTCACCAATACGAACAGCAACTTCACGGTCACGTTCGAGGTCACCGACGGTTATCAGGAGATCACGCCGATCGACGTCACCGTCACGATCGTCGGTCACTACAACACGACGAACTACGACGGCGCCGACCATACGGTCAACGGCTACGACGTGACGAACATCTCGAGCAGCCTCTATACCGTGGACGACTTCACGTTCAGCGGCACGGCGAGCGCAACGCGCAAGGAAGTCGGTACGACGTACATGGGTCTTGACGAAAGCCAGTTTGTGAACAACAACACGGACTTCGGCACGGTCACGTTCAGCATCACCGACGGTTACCAGACCATTTCCGGCGCGAACGAGGTCATCGTCACGATCGTCGGTACGCAGCAAACGCTCGACTACGACGGAGAAACGCATACCGTAACCGGCTACGAGATCACGAGCATCAGCAACCCGCTGTTCACCGAGAGCATGATCACGTTCACCGGCACGGCGAGCGCATCCCGTACCAACGTGGTCGAGGGCACGGACACCGACGGTCAGACCGATATGGGCTTGACTGCTGCGATGTTCAGTTCCAACGACCCGAACTTCCCGACGGTCACGTTCAACGTCACCGACGGTTATGTCAAGATCAACCCGATCAACGTCACCGTGACGATCGTCGGTGCGAACCACCCCGATATGTACGACGGCAGCAAGCACGAGGTCGACGGCTACACCGCGACCGCGAGCTCCGCGCTGTATGACGTGGACCACGACTTCACGTTCAACGGCACGGCACACGCAGAGCGTACGCACGTGGTCGAGAATGGCGACGCGACCGGCAAGACCATGATGGGCCTTGCGGCGAGCCAGTTTGTGAACAACAACAATAACTTCAACGTGACCTTCAACATCACCGACGGTTATCAGGAGATCACGAAGCGCACCGTCACCCTGACGAGCGCAACCGACAGCAAGGAATACGACGGCACCGCGCTGACCAACAGCAACGTCACGGTCGGCGGCGACGGCTTCGTCAACGGCGAAGGCGCGACGTACAACGTCACCGGCAGCCAGACGGTCGTCGGCAACAGCTCGAACGCGTTCACCTACACGCTGAACGAGGGCACCGACGCGAACGACTACACGATCGGCACCGTGCCCGGCACCCTGACCATCACCGACCGCACGAGCAAGTTCGAGATCAACCTGACCCCGAACGGCTTCACCACGGTTTACGACGGCGAGAACCACACGGCGGCGGGCTACAAGCTCACCGGCGCGGACGCTGAAGTTTCCGCAGGCGGCACGAGCGGCGAGACAGTCACGTTCGTCATGAACGGCGTCACCTACACCATGACCGGCGTCACGACGACGAACCCGGTCGAGGTCAACGTCAACGCATACCTCAATAAGCTTCAGGGCACGCCCGTCATCAAGGATGCGAACGGCAACGACGTCACCGCGCAGTTCACCGTGAACGGCATGACGAGCGTCGGCATCCTGATGATCAGCCAGAGAACGCTGACCATCACGGTCAACGAGCGCACGCTCCCGTACAACGGCAGCGAGCAGTACGGCTACGACATCGAAGGCTTCGTCTCCGGCTCGGCGACCGAATACACGATTGACGGTCTTGTCTCCGGTCAGACCCTTTCGATCGACTATACCCCCGCCGCCGGCACGAACGCGGGCACGTACAACAACGGCAACTTCGACGTCAGCTCGCTGGTCATCAAGAGCGGTGACACGACGGTCCAGACCGGTTCGTCCAACACCACCAACTATCTTGTAAAGACCAACGTCGGCAAGCTGATCATCACCAAGATCAACCTCGAGATCACGATCACAGGTCACACGGCGAATGAGACCTACAACGGCTCGAACTACACGGTCGAGGGCTACGACGCGCAGGGCAACAGCAACCTGTTCGACGCGAGCAAGATCGTCTACAACGGTTCGACGACGATCACCGAGAAGGACGTCGGCAATTACCCGATGGGTCTCGACAAGGATAACTTTAGCTACAACGATCCGAACTTCGAGACGGTCACGTTCACCGTCACCGACGGCCGGCTCGTGATCAACAAGGCACAGCTCACGATCACGGTCATCGCCCAGAACTATACCTACAACGGCACGGCGCAGGGCGAGAGCAACGCAACCTATACCACGACGCCGGTCACCTTCGGCGAAGAAGGTGAGACCGTCACGATCGCGGATAAGGTCACGGTCGAGGGTCTGCAGGGCACCGACGCGCTGACGAGCATCACGCTGAACGGCAATGAGACGGACGTCGGAGTTTATACCGACAAGATCGTCGCGACCAACCCGATCGTCAGCGGCGGTGTCGATAACTACGACGTCACCATTGTCAACGGCAAGCTGACGATCACCAAGGCGCCGCTGATCATCACCATCCGCGGCAACAAGGCGGAATATGATTACGACGGCCAGAACAAGACCGTCTCCGGCTACGTCGTCGAATACGACGGCTGGTGGACTGAGGACGGCGACGAGCTCGTCGGCGAAATCGAATACGATAAGAACGGCACTTCGGACGGCAGCGAGCCCGCCGGCTTCGCGCTGGGTCTGAAGAGCGGCGTCACCGCAGAGGTCACGAAGAAGAATCCGGGCACGTATCCGATGGGTCTTGCCCAGAGCAGCTTCGAGTACGATGCGTTCATGGCGACGTACGGCGGAAACTACACGATCCAGTTCAACGTCATCGACGGCGAACTGAAGATCAACACGACGGACCTGCCGATCAAGATCACGTCCGCAACGAAGGAATGGCCGTACGACGGACAGACCCATAAGGAGGACGTCTACACGGTCACCTATGACGTGCTCGACGACAACGGCGACGTCACGGAAACGAAGACGATCACGGCGGACGAAGGCTCGAACGGTCTCATCTTCACGCTCCCGACGGGCGACAAGCTCACGATCACGTCGACCGCGGGCGGTGTCAGAGATGTCAGCGATAATCAGCAGGACAACAACACGTTCAGCTACGTTATCGACAATCAGGACTTCTACACCAACGTCACGACGGAATACGGCGAGCTGTCCATCACGCCGATCAACGTCACGGTCACCCTGCACGGCAACACCGGCACGGCGCCCTACGACGGCGAAGGTCATACGACCACCGGCTACACGGTTGACAGCATCCAGATCGACGGCGTCGACACGACGCTGTATAAGGAGACCGACTTCGGTCTCGTAACAGGAAAGACCGCTTCCGCGACCCGTACCCATGTAGTCGAGAACGGTGACAATTCCGGCAAGACCATGATGGGTCTCACGAAGGACGACTTCGAGAACAAGAACACGAACTTCGCAACGGTCACCTTCGTCTACACCGACGACGGTTATCAGGAGATCACGAAGCGCGATCTTACCCTGACGAGCGGCGACGCTACGAAGGCATATGACGGCACGGCACTGACAAACGATGACGTCGAAGGCAAGAATGCGAACGGTCTGACGGACGAGACCGGCTGGGTCGAAGGCGAAGGCGCGACGTACGAGTTCACCGGCAGCCAGACGCTGGTAGGTTCGAGCGAGAACGCATTCACCGTCACCTTCAACGAAGGCACCGACGAGAACGACTACAACCTCAACAAGACGGAAGGCACCCTGACGATCACGGACGACAACATCGATCCGAGCCTGATCGTGACCAAGAACGACGGCAAGGCGGACGATGAAACCTACGCCGAAGGCGAGACGGTCACGTTCACGATCACCGTCAAGAACATCTACGATAAGGAAGTCACGATCACCCTCGCCGAGATCACGGGCGTGACGCTTACGCAGAGCACCTTCACGAACGTACAGCCCGGCGCGACGGTCACCACCACGGCGACCTACGTCATCGCGCCTGCCGATATGGCAGCGGGCAGCTTCATGAACACGGTCACCGCAACGCTGGAAGGCAAAGACTATGAAGCCAGCGATACGGTCCACACCGAAGAAGTCGAAGCTGAGCTGACGGTTACGAAGACAGCGGATCCGACAGAAGGCGTCGGCGTAGATGACACGATCACCTACACGGTGGTTGTGAAGAACACCGGCAACGCAACGGTTACGGGCATTACGCTAAGCGATACGCTGGTCGAGCTGACGGGCGAGAATGCGCAGTCGTTCGATCTGGCGCCCGGCGCACAGAAAGAGATCACCTACACGTATACGGTACTGCAGAAGGACGTCGATGCGGGTTCGATCGAGAACACGGCAACGGCGACCGGTAAAGATCCGAACGGTGATACGGTAACTGCAAATGGTACTGCAATGGTCACCACAGAAGCTGCGGCGGCTAAGCTGAGCATTACGAAGGAAGCAGAACCGACGAGCGGCGTAGCGGTCGGCGATACGATCACCTACACGGTGGTTGTGAAGAACATCGGCAACGTCAGCGTCAAGGAAGGCAAGCTGGTCGACGACCA
>JAEESS010000027.1 GCA_016286445.1 Bacillota bacterium | reverse complement strand
GGCGAGGATCGCGTCGCGGAGCTTTGCCGCGGTCTCGAACTCCAGCTCACGCGCCGCCTGCTGCATCTGTTCGGTGAGGATCGCGATGCGCTCGCGCTTCTGATACTCGGTGAGCCGCTCGGGCGGTTCCTCCTCGTGCCGCGAGATGACCAGCGTGTCATAGACCTTTTTCTGAATGGTTTTCGGCGTGATGCCGTGCTCCGTGTTGTAGGCGATCTGCTTCGCCCTGCGGCGGGCGGTCTCGTCCATGGCGCGGCGCATGGACGCGGTGATCGTGTCGGCATAGAGGATGACGCGTCCCTCGGCGTTTCTGGCGGCTCTGCCGATCGTCTGGATCAAGCTGGTCTCGCTGCGCAGAAAGCCCTCCTTGTCCGCGTCGAGAATGGCGACAAGCCCCACCTCCGGAAGGTCGAGCCCTTCGCGTAACAGGTTGATGCCGACGAGCGCGTCGAATTCGCCGAGCCGAAGATCGCGGATGATCTCCATGCGGTCCAGCGTGTCGATGTCGCTGTGCATATAGCGCACGCGTACGCCCATGCGGTCGAGGTATTCTGTGAGGTCCTCCGCCATGCGCTTCGTCAGCGTCGTAATCAGCGTGCGGAAGCCCTTTTCCGCCTGCATGCGCACTTCGCCTAAAAGGTCGTCGATCTGCCCTTTTACGGGGCGCACCGTGACCTCCGGATCGACGAGCCCCGTCGGGCGGATGATCTGCTCGGCGACGACGGCGGCGCGGCTCATTTCAAAGCTCGCGGGCGTCGCGGACACGCACACCATCTGCGGCACACGCGCCATGAACTCGTCGAACTTCAGCGGGCGGTTGTCCTTTGCACTCGGCAGACGGAAGCCGTACTCGACCAGCGCATCCTTTCTGGCGCGGTCGCCGCGGAACATGCCTCCGACCTGCGGCAGCGTGACGTGGCTTTCGTCGATGAACATCAGAAAATCCTTCGGGAAGTAATCGAGAAGCGTAAACGGCGGTTCGCCGGGTTTCCGCCCGTCGAAGTAGCGCGAGTAGTTTTCGATGCCGCTGCAGAACCCGATCTCCTGCATCATCTCGATGTCGTGCAGCACACGCGAGCGGATGCGCTCGGCTTCCAGGGGACGGTTGGTGTCGAGGAACATCTGCTCCTGCACCTCCATGTCCGCCTCGATCTCGCGAAGCGCCTGCTGCATCTTTTCCTGCCCGGTCGCGTAGTGCGAGGCGGGAAAGATCGCGACGTGGCTGCGGCGGCTGATGATCTCGCCGGTCAGCACGTTGATCTCCGAGATACGCTCGATCTCGTCGCCGAAAAAGGAGATGCGCAGCGCTTTGTCGGTCCAGTTGACGGGATAAACGTCGAGCGTGTCGCCGTGGGAACGGAACGTCCCGCGCGAAAAGTCCATGTCGTTGCGCTGATACTGGTTTTCGATGAGCCGGCGCATCACGTCGCGGCGGTCGATCTCCATGCCCTCTCTGAGCGAAATGGAAAGCTTCAGATACTCCTTCGGATCGCCGAGCCCGTAGATGCACGAGACCGACGCGACGATGATGACGTCGTTCCGCTCGTTTAGGGCGCAGGTCGCGGAGTGGCGCAGCTTGTCGATCTCGTCGTTCACGTCGATCGTTTTTTCGATGTAGGTGTCGCTTGCCGGCAGGTACGCTTCGGGCTGATAGTAGTCGTAGTACGACACAAAGAACTCGACCGCGGAGTCCGGAAACAGCTCCTTAAACTCGGAGCAGAGCTGCGCGGCGAGCGTTTTGTTGTGTGCAAGGACGAGCGTGGGCTTTTGCACACGCTCGATGACCTTTGCCATGGTATAGGTTTTTCCGCTTCCCGTGACGCCCAAAAGGACCGACAGCGGATTGCCGGCTTCGATGCTCTTTGTAAGCTCTTCGATCGCCTGCGGCTGATCGCCCTGCGGCTCGTATGGGGAAACGACTTTGAAGGTTCCCATCAGTACTCGAAATCGACCGTTTTACTGTCCAGCCGATGCGCGTGGATATAAACGCGCGCCTTTGCGTGGTCGGGGTTCTTGTCGTAGATCTCCAGATCCTCACGGGACTTGAAATCGACCAGAAGCGCCATGTCGTAGCTTCTGCCCGAATGCAGGAAGTCCTCGCCGATCTGCATATGCACGATCTCGGGGATCTTGTCGACAAGCGCATACAGCGAATCCCGCACGATCGGGACGTTGACCGCAGGGTCTTCAAACTTGAACAGAACGATGTGCTTGATCATGGGGTATTCCTCCTTTTATGTTCCTGTGTCTGTCAGGCATGCGAGCGGACAGGGCTTTGGCTTCCCCTTGAGGGGAAGCTGTCACCGACAGGTGACTGATGAGGTGTACAGGACGGCGAATGCACTGCATTCGCCCGATCCGCAAAAACTGACGTTTTTTGCGTGTCCACCTCATCCGGCTCGCTCACGCTTCGCCACCTTCCCCTCAAAGGGGAAGGCAAGAATTCGGTCAAGTGTTGTAAAATTGCCGGATAGAAGAGCGCCTCATTCCTCCGCAATGGAGAGCGCCACGCGGATCATCTGATCGAACGCGGTCTGCCGCTGTTCTGCCGTCGTTTCTTCCTCGGTGCCGATGATGTCGCTGATCGTGTCGATCGCAAGCGCCTTTTTGCCGCAGCGCGCCGCGTTCAGATAGAGCGCCGCCGCTTCCATCTCCGCGGCAAGCACGCCCATTTTGCGCCACTGTTTCCACGACTCGGGATCGTCGTTGTAGAACACGTCGGAGCTCATGAGGTTGCCGACCATGTACCGCGCGCCGAGCGCTTCGCAGGCGTCGACCGCCTTTCTGACCAGTCCGAAATCCGCGATCGGCGCGAACGTGCCGGGCAGGTTGAACTGCGCGGCGTAGTTCGAGTTCGTGCAGGCGCCCATGCCGATGACGATGTCGAAAAGTCTGAGGTCCGGATGATACGCGCCTGCGGAGCCGATGCGGATGATGCTCTCCACATCAAAGAAGTGGAAAAGCTCATAGGAGTAGATTCCGATCGAGGGGATGCCCATGCCGCTTGCCATGACCGAAACGCGCTTGCCCTCGTACGTTCCGGTGTAGCCGTACACGTTGCGGATGCCCGTGACGAGCTTCGGATCATCAAGGTACGTTTCCGCAATGAACTTTGCGCGCAGCGGATCGCCGGGCATCAGCACGGTCTTTGCAAAATCGCCTTTGTTTGCGCCGTTGTGGGGAGTGATCGTTGCCATAGCCGCTCTCCTTTCCGACGGTTACGAAAGGAACTTGACCGCGGTGCCGTAAGCGAAGACCTCCGCAGCGCCCTGCATGACCTCGGACGACGCATAGCGAATGCCGATGACGGCGTCCGCACCGAGCGCTTGCGCTTCCTTGACCATTCTGTCGGTCGCAATCTGTCTTGCTTCATTCAGCATTTCGGTATAGCTTTGGATCTCGCCGCCGACCAGATTTTTGAAGCCTGCGAGGAAATCCTTTCCTAAGTGCTTCGTCTGAACGGTCGCGCCCTTTACCAGCCCGAGCGCGGCGATCTCTTTTCCGGGAACGGATTCAATGGTGTACAGATACATGGTTTTGTCTCCTTTCTTATTATGCAAGACCGAGAAGCGTCGAAAGCTTCGCGTCCATATCGTTCATGAGATCGTCAAGCCGCGCGCCGACCGCCGCGTCCGTGTCCGCATGCGCGCCGATGTACAGCTTCAGCTTCGGTTCCGTGCCGGAGGGACGCACCGTGACCCACGCGCCGTCCGAAAGCGTAAAGCGCAGCACGTTCGATTTCGGCAGTCCCGTCTTTTCGGGCTCGTTGAAGTCTTCGGACTTTGCAACCGCCGTGCCCGCGATCGCGTCGAGCGGGCTCTTTCTGAGCTGTGCCATCGCGTTCTGGATCGCCTCGATGCCCGCCTTACCCTCCAGCGTGTAGGACTTGACCTTTTCGCGGTAGAAGCCGTAGATCCCGTAGATCTCCATCAAAGCGTCGTAGAGCGTCATACCGCGCTCCTTATAGACCACGCACGCCTCCGCGACGAGCATCGCCGCGCAGATCGCGTCCTTGTCGCGCACGAAGCTGCCCGCGAGGAAGCCGTAGCTCTCTTCAAAGCCGAACAGGAACGTGTGTTCGTGCGTTTCCTCGCATTTTGCGATCTCCTCCGCAATGAAGCGGAAGCCGGTCAGCACCTCTTTGATCTTTACGCCGAACTTTGCGCAAATCGCGTCCGCAAGCTGCGTGGATACGAGCGAGCGTACGACAAGCCCGTTTTCCGGCAGCTTGCCGGTCGCCTGATAGGAGGAGAGCAGCGAGTGGATCAAAATCGCGCCGATCTGGTTGCCGGTCAGAACCGCCCAGTCGCCGTCGGTCTTTTTGACCGCAAGCCCCAGCCGGTCGCTGTCCGGGTCGGTGCCGATGATGACCGTTGCGCCGACCCGCTCGGCGTACTGAAACGCGAGCGTGAACGCGTTCGGATCCTCGGGATTCGGCGCTTTCACCGTCGGGAAGCTGCCGTCCGGCGCTTCCTGCTCCCTGACCACCGTGACGTTCGTGACGCCGATGCGCCGCAGAACCTCGCGGACCGGCACATTGCCGCTTCCGTGCAGCGGGGTATAGACGAGCTTCAGCTCGTGCCCCTTGGCCTTGACCAGCTCCGGCTGTGTCAGAAGCGACATGGTCTTTTGATAGTAGATCTCGTCGATCTCTTTGCCGATCAGCTCAATCGTGCCGTCTTTTACCGCTTCATCGTAGGGCTTATAGCCGGTCTGGAAGCCCTCGACCGCGCGGATGTGCTTTGTGATCTCGTTTGCAAGATCCGGCGCCGCCTGCCCCGCGGAGGGTCCGTAAACCTTGTAGCCGTTGTACTTCGGCGGGTTGTGGCTTGCCGTGATCACGACGCCCGCGTCACATTTGAGCTCGCGTACGGTGAAGCTCAGCTGCGGCACGGAATGCAGCGTCGAATAGAGATAAACGTGCACGCCGTGTCCCGCAAGCACGCAGGCGGTCTCCTTTGCGAAGAGATCGGAGCAGTGCCGCGAATCGTAGGCGATGCACACGCGCGCCTGCCCTTTGACGTTTTCGTCGAGGTAACGCGCAAGTCCCTCGGTCGCCTTGCGGACGTTGTAGATGTTCATGCGGTTGTCGCCCGCGCCGAGGATGCCTCTGAGGCCCGCCGTGCCGAACTCCAGTTCGGTGTAAAAGCGCTCCTCGATCTCCGCGGGATCGTTTGCAATGGTCCGTAATTCCGCCTTTGTCTGTTCGTCGACGTCGGGGCTGTTCATCCAGAATGCGTAGCGTTCTTGTGCGTTCATCGTTTTTCCTCCGTAAATTCGTTCAGATTGAGTTCCTTGGTGCTTTCAAAGGTCTTCCCCAAAACCGTCAGCCGCTTATGCAGCAGGCATTGGCGGCGTTTCTTATACCGTTTGTTCGCGTCGCGGTCGCCGTATTTGTCGTCGCCGAGCACGGGGCAGCTGATCGCGCTCATCTGCACGCGGATCTGATGCGTGCGCCCCGTAAAGAGCCGGATCTCGCAAAGCGAGAGATCGCGCCGCGTTTCAAGGACCCGCACGGCAAGCTCCATTCTGAGCGCTTCCGGATCGTTCTCCCGGCAAAGCCGCATATACGCCGCGTCCGCGTCCTTTTTCGCAAAGTGCGTATAGCTTCCGTCCTTCGGGCGTCCGACGACGATCGCATGGTAGATCTTCTGCGTCTCGTGCCGATAGAACGCGTCCAGAAGCCGGTCGCGCATCGTCTCCGTACGGGCGAACACGACGAGCCCCTCGGTGTTCGCGTCGAGCCGGTGGATCGGATAAAGCGGATCAAAGAGTGCCGAAAGCTCGCCCAAAAGCGCACCTTCGACCTCCGCGCCCGCGTTCTTGTCCGCGATGAGCAGATCGTCGTCGAAGTACACGCCGCTGCACACCTCGTGCGCGGGCAGGCACCTTAAAACCGCGGGATATTCGCGCCACGCGGGGATCGACCAGAAGGTCATCGGTTCTCCGAGCGTCGGATGCTTCACCGTCAGCGTGTATGCCCAAAGCCGGATCTGCGTGCCGGGCTTTGCGTTCGGATTGTAGCGCATGTCGCCCAGAATCGGCAGCCCTCTGCTCGATAACTGCACGCGGATCTGATGCGGTCTGCCGGTCAGAAGCTCGACGTCGAGGATCGACGTGCCGTTTTGCCGTGCAAGCGTGCGATAGCGCAGGATCGCCTTTTTCGCGCCGTCCGTACCCTCGGGCACGACGCTGGTCGTATTCGTGCGTTCGTCCTTATAAAGCCAGTCGACGCATTCCGAGGACGCCGGCGCGTTTCCGTCGACGATCGCGACGTAGCGCTTGTGCGCGGTACGATCCTTGAACTGACTTGTGAGTCTTCCCGCCGCCTTGCTCGTCTTTGCGAAGACCATCACGCCGCCGACGGGGCGATCGAGCCGGTGCACGAGCCCGAGATACGCGTCCCCGGGCTTATGATACGTCTCCTTGATGTACGCCTTGCAGAGCGACAAAAGGTCCGCATCGCCCGAAGCGTCCGCCTGGACCGGCAGGTTTTCCGGTTTTTCGACGACCAGCAGGTGGTTGTCCTCGTAGAGAATATGCGGCGCGCTCATGCGTTCGTCCACCGTCCGCTCGCGCCGCAGGGCAGGATCAGATTGCCGCGCGCGATCGGCAGTCCGATCTCGCCCGCTTCGGCATGTCCGCCTTTGATCGCAAGCTGCAGTACGTTAGAAAGCACGGTCGGCGCAAGACCGGTCGTGTAGGAATTGATGAGAAAGAAACAGGGATCGGGAGACAACAGCTCCGCACAGAGCTCGACGAGCGGATAAAGATCGTTTTCGATCTTCCACATCTCGCCGGTCGGACCTCTGCCGTAGCTCGGCGGGTCCATCAGAATGCCGTCGTACCGGTTGCCGCGCCGGATCTCGCGCTTGACGAACTTCACGCAGTCGTCGACGATGTAGCGGATCGGCGCGTCGGCGAGTCCGGACGCCGCGGCGTTGTCCTTCGCCCAGGCGACCATGCCCTTCGCCGCGTCGACATGCACGACCTCCGCGCCGGCTTTTGCGCAGGCGCAGGTCGCACCGCCGGTATACGCAAAGAGGTTCAGCACCTTTGCGGCTCGTCCGGTGCGCTTCTCATGCGCCGCGATCTCACTGCGCATCCAGTCCCAGTTGACCGCCTGTTCCGGGAACAGCCCGGTGTGCTTGAAGCCGGTCGGGCGCACGATGAAGGTTAAATCGCGGTACGAGATCGTCCACTGCTCGGGCAGCGTTCGTTTGTATTCCCAGTGCCCGCCGCCGCTGCTGCTTCTGTGATAGACCGCGTCGGCGCGTTCCGAAACGCGCGGGTCCATCGTCCAGACCGCCTGCGGATCGGGGCGCAATAATGTTACGCCGCCCCAGCGCTCGAATTTATCGCCGCCGCCCGCGTCGAGAATCGCGTAGTCTTTCCAGCCGGATGCAAGATACATGGGGTTCCTCCCGTTATTCCTCGTCGGCGCGCAGGATCTCCGCGCCGATCGCTCGGAACTTGCTGTCGAGATATTCGTAGCCGCGGTCGATGTAGCCGATGTTGTGCACGCGGGTCTCGCCGCCCGCCATCAGCCCCGCAACGATCAGCGCCGCGCCGGCACGAAGGTCGCTCGCATAGATATCCGCGCCGCGGAGCGCTTCCACGCCCTTGACGCGCGCGACGCGCTTCGAGATCGAAATGCTCGCGCCGAGCTTACGGAGCTCTCTGACGTGGTTGAAGCGGTTTTCAAAGATGTTTTCCGTGATCACACTCGTGCCGCCTGCGGTGGTCAGGTACGCCATCATCGGCTGCTGCAGGTCGGTCGGGAACCCGGGATAGACCATCGTGCGGAAGCTCAGCGCCCGCGGACGGTCGTTCATCGTGACGCGCAGGAAAAAGTCGTGTCCGTCGTCGCCCTCGATCACGCGTGCGCCGCTTTCCATCAGCTTTGCCGAGATCGCCTCCATATGCGTCGGGATCACGTTTTTGATGACCACGTCGCCGCGCGTTGCCGCCGCCGCGATCATATAGGTGCCGGTCTCGATCTGATCCGGAATGATCGAATAGGCGCAGCCGCGCAGCTTCTTCCGGCCCTGGATACGGATCACGTCGGTGCCCGCGCCGCGTACGCTTGCGCCCATCATGTTCAAAAAGTTTGCCACGTCGACGACATGCGGCTCCTTTGCGACGTTTTGAAGCACCGTCGTCCCCTCCGCCTTTGCCGCCGCAAGCATCACGTTGATCGTCGCGCCGACGGAAACGACGTCGAAGAAGATCTCCGCGCCCTTCAGCTTCGTCGCCTGCGCGCGGATGACGTTTCGGCTCTCGTCCATGTAGATCTTTGCGCCGAGCGCGCGCATGCCCTTGATGTGCTGGTCGATGGGTCTCGGTCCGATCACGCAGCCGCCCGGCAGGGCGAGCTCGATCTCGCCGTACGCGCCGAGCATCGCGCCCAAAAGATAGTACGACGCGCGCATGGAGCTGACCTTTTGGCTTGTCGCATCGTGCGTGTTGACCGTCGACGGATCGATGCGCATGCAGCCGCCCTCGGTCATATCGACCTTGGCGCCGAGCCCGACGAGGATCTCACGCAGACTTTCGACGTCCGCAATGTTCGGAAGATTTTCGAGAACACAGGGCTCCCCCGCAAGGATCGCCGCCGGAATGATCGCCACCGCCGCGTTTTTCGCGCCGCTGATCGTCACCGTGCCTTCAAGCCGTTTGCCCCCGTGAATGCTGTAAAAAGAATCCATAATCAAATTTCCTTCGTTGTTGTATCGAAACAAAAGCCTTCTTTTTAGTTTAACGGATTTTGGACATTCCGTCAACCGTTCGCGCCCCATTCGACGCCATATTCCCTCGCCCAGTCGCGGAATGTGCCGTCGAGCTGCCAATCATAAAACAGTTCGCTCGTTAAACTGAGCAAAACGGAGTCTTTTTTCGCAATCGCGTAATAGGGAATCGCGCCGATGTCATAGGACAGGATCTTCGTGCGCGATTCGTGAAGGCTCTGCGCCACGGTCTCGGGCAGGCAAAGCCCGTCCACGGTGCCCGCGCGCAGCATAACGCGCATGGAATAATAGTCCGCCGCGGGATGGATCACAAGCTCCGGCGCGGTCGACTTCACATACTCTTTGAGCAGCTTTTCGGAGGGCGTGCTTTCGAGTACGGCGATCGTTTTGCCCGCAAGCGTGTCGAACGGTCCGTAAGCGAGGATCACGCAGCGATCCGTAAAGAACGGGACCGTGCTTCTGTCGTAGCCGTCCTGCTTGAACGCGTCCATGCTCATGAGCACGAGGTCGAGCTCGCCGTCGTTCATGCGCCACGGCGCTGTGTATCGGTCGACCTCGGTAAGCGTCAGCCCCTCGGTATCACCGAAGATCAGCGTCGCGATCTGTTCCGCAACCGCCTTTTCGTAGCCTTTGCCGCCCTTATACATGCCTTCAAGATCGGTGTCCACGCCGATGCGCAGAACGCCGGTGCTCCGGATCACATCCAGCTCCGGGCTTGAAAGCGCGGTCGCCGTCGGACGGTTGATGAGCACCAGCACGGTCAGAAGCACAACGGCAAGCGTCGCGAAGAGAATCGGCTTGATCGGCAGCTTTTCCTGCCATCCCGGCCGCAGAAGGCGTTTCTTTTTCGGTTGTAAGGATTCGTTGAACTTTGTTTCCACGTCGTCGCGGGCTTCGCTTTGCTCCGCCGCTCCTCCTTTTCGCAATCCACTCCGCTTCGCTTCGTTACATAAGTGCCGTTGCGCGCTACCCGCGCATCGCCATGGCTCACTGTCGCTGCCGACCTCTTGCGGGGTTTGCGCCTTCGGCGCATTTTAACATACTCCGATTATAGTATAGCAAATAAATCACAAATAGGAAAGAGAAAACCTATACAAATGTCCGAAAGTTTCGTATAATAGTATTATCAACGCAAAAAGGGGATCAATATGCGCTTATTTATCGCCGTGCCGCTGCCGAAGGACGTGCAGCGCGCCGTCAGTACCGCTGAGGCGGGCTTAAGGAGCATCAGCACCGCGGGCAGGTTTGTTCCGACGGGCAATTTCCATATCACGCTGCGCTTTCTGGGCGAAAGCAATGCGCTTGCCGACATCGCGTCCGCCATGCACGCGGCGGTCAGGGACGCGCGTCCGTTTCTTTTGCGGCTCGGCGCGCTCGGCTCGTTCACGCACGGCGGCGCGCGGACAAGCTATCTCTCCGTGACCGGCGATCTGGACGAGCTCAACCGCATTCACGAAACGCTCGAAGCCGCGCTCTTTGAATACGGCTTTGCGGGCGGCAAGGTGCGGTTCACGCCGCACATCACGCTTGCCCGCGCCGTCGAACACGGGGACCTCAAAAAAGTCGCCGTTCCGAACGCGGCGTTTACCGTACGCTCGATCGTGCTCTATGAGAGCACCAACGAAAACGGGCGCATGGTCTATACGCCCGTGCATATGGAAACATTTTGAAATGAATCATGAATACTGAAAATCGAAGAATGATCGAAGATTTTCCTCCGGAAAATCCCCCTCCGTTTTTCAGTTTTTAATTCTTCAGTTTTCGGTTCAAACAATATGCTTGAGGAGCAGCTATGGCATCACTGACGATTTACCGCGGCGGCGCGCATACCGGCAAGAGCACTGCGCTGTACGACGCGATCCGAACACATCGCGAACGGGGCGAGCATGCGATCCTGCTTGTGCCGGAGCAGGCGACCTATGCCGCGGAGCAAAAGCTTACGAAAGCGCTCGGCGGGCTTTTGGGCGTAGAGGTATACAGCTTTGAACGCTTCTCCGAGCGGCTTCTCACGCGTACGGGGCATACGCGTCCGTTCCTGTCCGTCGAGGGGCGCCAGATGGTGCTGCGCCGCGCGGCATACCGCACGCGCAATCGGCTGACGGTCTTTTCGCGTGTGTCGCAGTCGCACGGGTTTGCCGGGGTGATGGACGACTGGATCGGCAGGCTCAAGCAGAGCTGCATCACGCCGGACGACCTTGAAAAAGCGATCGCGTCGCTCGATCCCGATTCGCTTCTGTACCGGAAGCTGCACGACATCCTTCTCATTTACCGCGAAAGCGAAACGTTTCTCGCATCGCGCTACCTTACCGCGCAGGATCTTCTTTCCGAAGCGCTTGCGGCGCTTTCCGAGGCGGACCTTTCCGACACGTTCGTGTACGTCGACGATCTCGACCGCACGCGCGAGCAGGTGATCCGTCTTTTAGAGGGCATCATCACGCACGCAAAGCACGTCACCGTCACGCTTCGCGCTGAGGAGGATCCGGCGCTTTCGGCGCTCTTTGCGCCGGAGGAGGCGCGCGCGGCGGTTCTGACCGCATTCTGCGCCGAGCGCGGCATCCCGGTTTCCGTGCGCACGTTCGAGCAGCAGAGCGTTCCGGTCGATCCCGCGCTGAACCATCTCTGCCGCGGGCTCTTTATGCCCGAGCCGAGGCCGTTTGCCGGGGAAAACGGCGCGGTGCGCGTCACCGGCTGCGCGACGCAGGCGATGGAAGCGGACATGACCGCGGACCGGATCCTCGATATGATCCGGGCAGACGACACCCTGCGCTATTCGGATATCGCGATCGTCGTTTCCTCGCTGGAGGTCTATGCGCCGCTTCTCAGGCGCGCGTGCCGGCTTCGGAAGATCCCGCTGTTCTTTGACACGACGCGTCCGATCCTCGGACACGCGGCGGCGGATTTCGTGCTGTCCTCGGTCCGCGCGGCGACGAACGCGCTGAACGTCAACGACCTGCTGCATGTGCTCAAAAGCGGCTACGCGGGCGTCGATCCGTTCGATACCGAGATCCTCGAAAACTATCTTCTGCGCTACGGGCTGTTCGGAAGCGCGCTGCAGGAGCCCCTTTCGATCGGCGAGGTGCCCGAGGAAGCGGAAAAAGCGCGCGCGATCCTTGTGCCGAAGCTTCTGCGTCTCAAGGAAGCGCTTGCCGAAAAGACGGCGGGCGGCAAGGTCCGCGGCGTGTACCGATATCTGAAGGACGCGGGACTTCGGGAACGGCTTGAAGCCGAGGCGGACGCGCTGCTTTCCTCCGGGGAAGCGCAGGACGCGCAGACCTACGCGCAGATGTGGAACACGCTGATGACGCTGTTCACGCAGATCGACGCGATCATGGGCGACGTGCCGATGGGAAGCAAAGAGTTTTGCGCACTGCTCGAAGAGGGGCTTTCCGGCTATCAGATCGGCGTGCTGCCCGGAAGCTCGGACCAGGTCGTGCTCGGCGATCTCGTCCGTACGCGCCTGAACCGCAGCCGCGTACTGTTTCTGCTCGGCTGCACCGAGGGCGTGTTTCCCCCGTCGCGCAGCGACGACGCGCTTTTAAACGACGCGGAGCTGGATCAGATGGAATCGACGGGACTGTCGGTCTGGGGCAAGACGCAGCTCCTTTCGGAAGCGGACCGTCTGCAGCTCTATACGCTTTTGACCAAGGCGACGGAACGCATCTTCTTCTCATACCCGTGCGCCGGCGCGTCGGGCGAGCTTGTTCCCTCGCCGCTCCTCAAGACGGTCGAAACGCTTTTGCCGGAGCCCGCGCCCGAGATGATCGTGCGGCAAAGCGGCAAGCTTCCTTCGTCGGTCGAGGTCGGCTTTGAGCGGCTTTCGGAGCTTTTAAGGGTCTATCGCACCGAGGGCGTGATCCTGCCGAATCTTCCGCCGCTGCTTGCCTATTATGAAAACGATCCGAACTACGCGGACGCGGCGCAGGCGCTTCTTTCCGCGCGCGCCGGTACGAAAGCGGAGACGCAGCTCGGCAAAACGCTTGCAAGAAGGCTGTACGGCGAAGCGCCGTCGATGAGCGCAAGCCGATTGGAGCAGTTTGCGCGCTGTCCGTTCGCGCAGTATCTGAAATACGGACTGTCCGCCGAGGAGCGCAAGGAAGCGACCGAGCGCGCGGACAACGTCGGGACGTTTTTGCACGACGCGCTGGACTTGTTTGTGCGGACCGCGCAGAGCGAAGGCAAGAACCTCAGAGCCATGACGAACGCAGAGGCGGACGCGATCCTGGACCGTATCCTGCCGCCGCTGCAGAAGGAGCACAACGACGGCATCTTTGAACGCAACGTGCGGCAGCGGGAAGCGCTGATCATCCGCATCCGCATGATCCGCTGGTGCGTCTATTCCGTGCTGCGGCAGATCCAGACGGGCAGCTTCACGATTGCCGCAACCGAGGCTGGCTTCGGCAAAAACGGCGAACTGGAGCCCGTTTCGCTGGTGCTTTCGGACGGCACGAAGATCCGGGTCAGCGGCAAGATCGACCGCATCGACCGAACGCCGGACGGCTCGATGTTCCGTATCGTGGACTATAAGACCGGCAGAAACCATAACTTTGATCCGTCGAAGTTCAGCAGCGGCGAGACCATCCAGCTTCCGCTGTACCTCGAAGTCGCAAAGCAGCTCGGCGGCGAGGCGGTCGGCATGTATTATATGCCGCTGTCCGCCGATCCGCCGGCTTCGCAGGACGAAACGCCGATGAACCCGCTGTCCGGCGTGACGGCGAGCGACGAGACGGCGATCCGCGCAAGCGACGCCCTGTTCGATAAAAAGTCCGCGATGATCAAGAAGCTGACGGTCAAAAAGGATGGCTACGCGGGAGATCTTGTCACGCGGGAGGAGCTCGAATCGCTGAAGGAGCAGGCGCTGAAAACGGCGGCGACGAACGCCGGGCGCATCCTTTCCGGCGAAGCGAACATCTATCCGACCGAGTCGGCATGCACCTGGTGCCCGTACGGCGCGGTCTGCCGCTTTGACCGGCAGCTCGACTGCAAAACGCGCTATGTACAGAAACTGAAATTATCCGACCTTCTTCCGAAGGGAGGCGACGAACAATGAGCTTTACCGACGCACAGATCGACGCCATTACCAAAAACGGCAACCTGATCGTATCCGCGGCGGCTGGCGCGGGCAAAACGACCGTGCTCACCGAGCGCGTGTTCCGGCTCGTGACCGAGGGCGTGCCGGTCGACCGGATGCTCGTGCTGACCTTTACGCGCGCCGCGGCGGGCGAGATGAAGGCGCGCATATCGAAGCGGCTCACGGAAGCCGCGCAAAAGGAGAGCGGCGCGAAAAAAGCCGAATACCGCAGGCAGGCGGCGGCGGTCGCCAACGCCAGCATCTCCACGATCGACGCGTTCTGCGCCCGGGTCGTGTTCCGGCACTTCTTCCGCGTGGGGCTCACGCCGTCGTGCAAAACGCTCGACGAGACCGAGACCGCGGTCCTGCGCGCCGAAACGCGAAACGCAGCGCTCGATGCGCTTGCCGGAACGCAGGCGACGGACTACCGCGCGCTGATCGTCGCGTTCGGCAACGAGCCCGCGCTGCTTGCGGCAATGGAGAGCTTTGAAGACTTTCTGTCCGCGCAGCCGGATCCTTTGGGCTGGATGGCGCAGAATGAAGCGGCGCTCGAAGATCGGGACGCGTTTGAAAAACAGCTCGTCTTTGCGCTCGAAAGCGACAAGGCGGAGCTTTTGCGCGCGATCGGCGCGCTGCAGGCGGAGACCGATCGGGTCCCATCCGCATACGGCAAGATCCTTTCGATCCTGTCCGAGCTTCTGGCGCGCGCACGCGGCGCGCTGCTGCAGGATACGCGCGCGGGCTATGCCGCGGCGCTCTCGGGCATTTTGGAGATCAAGGACTCGCTGCGCTTTCCGAACGGCACGCCGGAGGAAGACAAAGCGGGCGTACAGAAGGCAAAAGCCATGTTCCGCGACGTCATCAAGGCGCAGGCGGAGCGCAATGCCGAGACGAACGACACGCTTTGGGAGCGCGAGCTTGCGGCGGCGCCGGTCCTCCGCTCGTTCTATGCGCTGATGCGGACGTATCTTGAAGCGTTCGCAAACGCGAAGCGCGAGAAAAACGCGGTCGATTTTTCGGACCTTGAGCATATGACGATCGAGATCTTAAAGGACGACGAGATCGCCGCGGAGTACCGCGAGCGCTATCTTGCGATCATCGTGGACGAGTATCAGGACAGTAACCGCGTGCAGGAGACGATCCTGAACCGCATCGCACGGCCCGGCGGGCTGTTCTTCGTCGGCGACGTCAAGCAGTCGATCTATCGCTTCCGCATGGCGGAGCCGGGACTCTTCTTGGAAAAATGCGAGACGTTCCGGGGCGAACGCGGCGCGCGCATCGACCTCGGGCACAACTTCCGTTCGGGCAAGGCGGTCGTCGACGCGGTGAACGCGGTGTTCGGGACGATCATGAAAAAGCCGATCGCCGGGATCGAATACGACGCGCGCGCAAGGCTTTTGCAGGGCAATCCGGACGTGCCGGACGGCTGCTGCGAGCTGCATCTGTTTGAAAAGGAAAACGATCCGGACGACGAAGAAACGCTCGAAGACGCCGAGGCGGAGGCGCGGTTTGCGGCAAACGCGATCCGGGAGCGCATGCAGCGTCCGGTCAGGGACGGCAAGGGGGAGCGCGACTGCCGGTACGGCGATTTTGCGGTGCTGTTGCGGAACAAAAAGCACGCGCGCGTCTGGGCGCAGACGCTTGCCGAGGCGGGCGTTCCGGCGTTTGCGCAGGCGTCCGGCGGGTACTTCGACGCGATCGAGGTCAAGCTTCTTCTGAGCCTCCTTTCGGTGATCGACAACCGTCGTCAGGACATCCCCCTTCTTGCCGTGCTGCGCTCGCCGCTGTTCGGCTTTACGGATCCTGAGCTTTCGGAGCTTCGCATCCGCGACCGCAAAGGCGCGCTTTTGGACTGTCTGCTTGCCGCAAGGGAGACCGAACCGAAGGTCGCGGCGTTCTTCGACGCGATCGGGCGGTATGAAGCGCTGGCGCGGCGCATTCCGCTTTCGGAGCTTATCGAACGGATCTCGGACGAAACGCACTACCGCGAGATGATCGGCGTGCTGCCCGGCGGCGAACAGCGGCTTGCGAACATCAACGCGCTCGTCCGCGCGGCGGCGGACTGCGACGCGGCGGGCATGAGCGGTGTGCACGGGTTTCTGCGCTTTATGGAGAACGTCCGCGCGACGGAAAAGCTCGGCGCGGCGGCGACGGTCACGGCGGACGTCGTGCGCATCATGACGGTCCACGCCTCGAAGGGGCTGGAGTTCCCGTTCGTGTTCTATGCGGGGCTCGGCGGCATGTTCAATCGGAAGGACGAAGCGAAGGCGCTGCTGCCGGAAGCTTCGCTCGGCACGGGATTGAAGTACTTCGACGAATACGGCGTACCGCACGAGACGCTGACGCATATGAACGCCGTGCACGCGGTTTCCGACGCGTCGTGGGCGGAAGAGCTGCGCGTGCTGTATGTGGGCATGACGCGCGCCAAACAGGATCTGTATCTTTTGGGATCGGCGTCGAACGCCGGAACGCTGTTTGAAACGCAGAGCGTGCCGACGCTGCTTTCGATCCGCAAATCCAATACCGCGCTGAAGCTGCTGCTTTCAGCGCTGAACGGACGGATCACGCCCGTCGTGCACAAAAAGAGCGAGTTTTCGTACGCCGCCCTGCGGATCCCTGCAAGCGGCATCCCGCGCCCGCGCGACGCGGAACGGGACGCGCTTGCGGCAAATTTCGATTGGGTCTACCCGCATCCGATCGTCGATACGCTGCCGGACAAAACATCGGTCACAGGGCTTTCGAAGGACGACGCACCGGAATTTTGCGAGCCCGCGTTCGAGACCGGCTACGACGTGCTTTCGGAGGGCAGCGCGGTGCATCGCGCGCTTGAGTACCTGCCTTTGCGGGACGAAGAACAGCGCGAAGGCTATCTTTCCGCGCTTTCCGGCGTCAGCGCGTTCCATGCAGACGCGATCCGGCGGTTTGCAACATCCCCCCTGTTCCTTCGCATGGCGGCGTCCGCGCGCGTCGAGCGCGAATGGGGCTTCCTCTGCCCCATGCCCGCAAACAGGCTTTTGCCCGACACGGATTCGGACGAGCCGATCCTGCTGCAGGGCGTGATCGACGCGTGCTTTGTCGAAAACGGCGCATGGGTGCTGCTCGACTACAAGACCGACCGCGTGACCGGCGATCCGAAGGAATATGCACAGAAGCACGCGCGGCAGGTCACGCTGTACGCGGAAGCGCTCGAAAAGCTTTCCGGCATGCCGGTAAAGGAGCGGCATATCGTGTTCCTGGGCGCGGATACGGAGGTTTTGCTGTGAGAAACTATCCCGAAGCATTTTTAACGCGTATGCAGGCGCAGCTCGGCGCGGCGTTTCCGGCGTTTTGCGCCGCGCTCGGCGAGCCGCCGAAAAAAGCGCTGCACATCAATACGCTGAAAACCGACCGAAATGCGCTTTCCGCGCTGCTGGATCTGCCGCTGCCGGTCCTTTCGGAAAACCCGGACGGCGCGCCGGTGCCTTTGACGTTCAACCCGAACGCGGCGCCGCTGCATGCCGCGGGGCTCTTCTATATGCAGGAGGCGACGGCGCAGGCGCCGGTCGCCGCGCTCGATCTTTCGGACGAGCCGGTCGTGCTCGACCTTTGCGCCGCACCGGGCGGCAAGAGCGCACAGCTTGCGGCGAAAATGCGCGGCGGCGTGCTGTTTTCAAACGAGATCGTGCCGTCGCGCGCCGAGGTGCTTGCCGGAAATCTGGAGCGCATGGGCGTTGTGAACGCGATCGTGACCAACGCCGAGCCGAAAACGGTCTGCAACCGGCTTTCCGCACGCTGCGACGCCGTGCTCGTCGACGCGCCGTGCGCCGGCGAATCCATGTTCCGCAAGGATGAACAGGCGGTGCGCGACTGGTCGCCGGAGCATGTCGAGACCTGCGCGGTCCGGCAGCGCGCGATCCTCGAAGAAGCGCAAAAGGCGGTAAAGCCCGGCGGTACGCTCGTCTATTCCACCTGCTCGTTTTCCCCGCAGGAGAACGAGGAGACGGTGCGGTACTTCCTCGATCGGCACACGGATTTTTCGCTTGTCTCGATGCGGCGGCTGTATCCGCATACAAGCGCGGGCGAAGGGCAGTTTTTCGCGGTGCTTGCACGGAACGGGGAACGGGTCCCCGCCGCGTTCTCGACCGGCAGGTCCGATCGGGTCCCGGCGTTCGAGGCGTTTTCCGAACAGGTGCGTCTTCCCGCGGGACAGCTCCGGCTTTTGAAGGACGGACGCGTGCTGTTGCTGCCCGCAATGCCGTTCCCGTTCGACGGCGTGAAGCTCGTGCGGGCGGGGCTTCTTTTGGGCGAAGTCAAGGGCAGCCGGTTTGAGCCCGCGCACGCGCTTGCTCTTGCGGGCGGTGAGACGCCGTTTTTCCGCAGATGCGAGCTTTCCTTCGACGAGGCGATGCGGTATCTTCGCGGCGAAACGCTTCCGAAGGACGCCGAAAAGGGTTACGGCGCGGCAATGTACAGGGGACACGCGCTGGGGCTTTATAAGGCTTCGGACGGCATGCTGAAGAACCATTACCCGAAGGGACTGCGGCTGTTGAAATAACCCGCGGGTCCGGTTGACAAATCCTCGCAATAATATATAATAATTTTGTGAAACCAGAAAAAGGAGCACCCTATGAAACTTGCCATTTACGGATACGGAAACCTCGGACGCGGCGTGGAAGCCGCGATCTTAAAGAACCCGGACATGGAGCTTTTCGGCGTCTATACGCGGCGCGATCCGAGCGCGGTCCGTTCGGAAACCGGCGCGAAGGTATACGCCGCAAAGGATATCCTGCGCTTTAAGGACGAGATCGACGCGGTCGTCCTCTGCGGCGGCAGCGCGACCGATCTGCCGGCGCTTACGCCGATGCTCGCGAAGGACTTCAACGTGATCGACAGCTTCGACACGCACGCGAACATCCCCGCGCATTTCGACGCGGTCGACGCGTCGGCAAAGGCGAGCGGAAAGCTTGCGCTGATCTCCTGCGGCTGGGATCCCGGCATGTTCTCGCTGAACCGGCTGTACGCGAACGCGATCCTGCCGGACGGGACCGATTACACGTTCTGGGGACGCGGCGTGAGCCAGGGGCATTCCGACGCGATCCGGCGCATTCCGGGCGTTTTGGACGCCAGGCAGTACACGGTGCCGATCGAGACGGCGCTCGAAGCCGTGCGCGCCGGAAAAGCGCCGAAGCTTAGCGCGCGGGAGAAGCATCTGCGCGAATGCTATGTCGTCGCCGCGCCGGACGCCGACAAGACGTCGATCGAGCAGGCGATCAAAACGATGCCGAACTATTTTGCCGATTACGACACAACGGTGACCTTTATTTCCGCGGAAGAAATGCGGGAAAAGCACGCCGCCCTGCCGCACGGCGGATTCGTGATCCGCACCGGAAAAACGGGGCTTCATGACGAACACACGCACCGGATCGAGTATTCTTTGAAGCTCGATTCCAATCCGGAGTTCACCGCGGGCGTGCTTGTGGCGTTTGCGCGGGCGATCGGAAGGATGGCGGCGCGCGGCGAGACCGGCTGCCGCACCGTGTTCGATATCGCGCCGGCGGATCTTTCGCCGCTTTCGCGCGAAGAGCAGCGCCGCACGATGCTGTAAGCAGGAGGGGGAAACGCCGATGGATCAGAGCAAGCTGAAACGCTTCGACATGAAAAAACCGCCGTACCGCACGGCGTGGTATCTGCGTCCTCTGACGTATCTATTGAGCGCGCCGGACGTGAAAAAGCACGGCGCGATCATCCGAAAGATTGGCGTGGATGGGCTGAAGCCGCCGTATCTGCTGCTTTGCAACCACAACGCGTTTCTGGACTTCAAGGTCGCGACGAAGGCGATCTACCCCGATCGCGCAAACTACGTCGTGGCGATCGACGGGTTCATCGGGCGCGAGTGGCTTCTCCGGAAGGTCGGCTGCATCTGCAAGCGCAAGTTCACCAACGATATCACGCTGATCCGGCAGCTTCGGCGCGTGGTAAGTAACGGCGACATCAACGTGATCTATCCCGAGGCGCGCTATTCCTTGTGCGGCACGACCGCGGTGCTGCCCGCGTCGCTCGGCAAGCTCTGTAAGCTCCTCGGCGTTCCGGTCGTCACGTTCATCTGCCACGGGCACCACATCAATTCGCCGTTCTGGAACCTGCACGAACGCGGCGTCAAGCCCACGGAAGCGGAGATGACGCTGCTGTTTACGGCGGAACAGCTCAAAAAAGCGACGCCGGACGAGATCAACGAGAAGCTGGTGCGGGCATTTCAATACGACGATTACGCATGGCAGAAGGAAAAAGGCATCCGCGTGACGTACGAAAAGCGCGCGGAGGGACTTCATAAGATCCTGTATCAGTGTCCTGCGTGCAGAACGGAGTATAGAATGGCGAGCGAAGGCACGCATCTTTTCTGCAAAGCCTGCGGCAAGCGCTGGTTCTACAACGAGGACGGGTCTCTTTCTGCCGAGACCGGCAAAACGGAGTTTTCCCACATCCCGGACTGGTACGAATGGGAACGCGAAAATGTACGCGGCGAGGTCGAAGCGGGGACGTACGATACCGGAGATATGCCGGTGACCGTACGCTCGCTGCCGAACGCGAAGAAATTCATCCTGCTCGGCGAGGGTGTCATGCGCCACGACATGAACGGATTTCATGTACAGGGCGTCGATCCGGACGGTGATCCGTTCGAAATGGAAAAGAGCGTGCCGTCGC
Organism: Bacillota bacterium; assembly: GCA_016286445.1. GTDB lineage: Bacteria > Bacillota > Clostridia > Christensenellales > CAG-138 > UBA3792. The sequence goes on along the minus strand of JAEESS010000027.1, from coordinate 12,816 downwards.
TGTATTCTTGCCACATCGAATACGAGTACCTCGGCAAATTCGGCGATTGCGTCGACCTCAATACGCTCGAGGACACCTGGTACATTTACCCGCACGACTGCGACTTTGCCGTCACCAAGATGGCGCTCGCGACCGAGGAGCTCTATTTTGCCGACTGCCGCAAGAAGGGCATTCCCATAAAGCCGGGGCTTGCGTGAGAAGGCGGTAGGATCAATGGAACACGAAATGCGGCTGGACCCGGAGCCGTTCCGCATGATCAAGAGCGGACAAAAGACGATCGAACTGCGGCTGTATGATGAAAAACGGCGAAGGATCGCCATCGGCGACACGATCGCATTTACCGAAACGGAGACCGGCGAGCGCATGCGCGTGATCGTTACGGACCTGTCTGTTTTCCCGACCTTTTCGGAGCTATACCGCGCGCTGCCGCTGCAAAAATGCGGGTATACGGAAACGGAGCTTGAAACGGCAAGCCCGGACGACATGCTTGCGTACTATTCCTTGGAACGGCAGCGGCAATACGGCGTGGTCGGGATCGGGATCGCGAAACTTTGATCTTTATTCAGTACGGCGGAGCCGACGTGAATTGTGCCTTCGGCACATGAATTGGCTTCGCCGTGAATTGTTCCAAAGGAACATGAATTGTGCTTCGCACATGATACCCCCCTCATCACCGCTTCGCGGAGCTTCTCCACCCTAAAGGGGGCGAAGCCTCTGGATACGCACCAAAAGCCTTCCCCCTTAGGTGGGGAAGGTGGTCCCGTAGGGACCGGATGAGGGGGATTGTTGAGGATGCCGACCCCGGCGTCCCGTGTTACCGTATTGCGGATGAATTGCGCTTACGCGCGTGAATTGACCTGACGGTCATGAATTATGCTTCGCACATAAATTGACGGCACAGCCATCATAATAATCAGACGATTCTCCGCAGGAGAATCCTCCTGAACATGCCCGCAAGGCATATATCACATCCTGCAAGGATATATCACACGCCGAAGGCGTATATCACCCGCGCGCAGCGCGGATATCACTGCGCCGCAGGCGCATGAGACAGTCAGAACGGCAGTACGGCGGCGTCCGAAAGTACACGGGCGCCGTTTTTCAGTTCCGTCGGCAGCACGACGACCGAAAATGCGCTCGTTTTTTTGAGATCGCTCATCAGCTGCAAAAGCTCCAGGACCGATAGGCTGGAGGTAAACGAGCCGCGCGTCGCGCTTCGGAACGCAGGCAGGTCCCAGAGCGATACCCGGCTGAGATACTCCACAACGCCGACGCCGAGCTCCGCCATCGAAGCGGCGCGGGTTTCGTCCGGCTCGTCCAGCATCCGTAAAAATGCGTCGAGGTCGATCTCGTTTCCATCCGCGGACAGTCCCGGCGCGAACGAAAAAAACGCCTCCATGCAGGAAAAATCAACGCACAGATACGCCGGCGCACGGTAGCCGGTGCAGTTTTTCACCGCCCATACAAGATTCCAGCAGCCTTCGCGCACGCTTTCGGCGCGCGCCGTTGCGGCGCGGATCGGGGCGGTATCGACGCTGATCACCTTCGCGTCCGCCCCGAGCGTATAGACGGTTGAAAGCGTTTCGCACGGGATCGCGACCACCGTCGTCTCCGGCGGCTTCACCCGAACAAGCAAAACGGCGATCGCTTCGCCGTTCTGCGTGCCGATCGCCATAAATTCCTTGCGCTCATCATTGTATACGCCCTCGCGCGCGAGTCGCCCCGCCGCCTCCGGTGAACCTGCCGGCGTTTGGGAGGGGGACGCCGCAGGCGCCGCGGGGATCGTCGAAGGCACGTTTGCCTCGCCGCTCGGAACCAGCGGCAGGATATACGGCGTCGGCGTCGGCGTTTCCGTCGGAGACGGCGAGGGCGAAGGCGTCGGCGATGGTGAAGGCGTATCCGTTGCGGGCGGAAGCGACGGTTCTGCGGGGATCGGATCGCTCCTGCGGAAATACGTCCAGAGGATCAGAAATCCGATCAAAAGCAGTACGGCAACGCCGGAAAGCGACGCGATCAGGATCGTTTGTTTGCGGGTCAAATGCATGGAAAAACCTCCGAAGCGGTTGTTTCCGATAGTGTGTGAAAAACGTTCGTTTTTATGCACAATAAAAAAGACGGGCGAACCCGTCTTTTGAAATCAGTTTTACAGGCGTTTCAGAATTTCATCCAAAAGCGCGTCCGCTGCGGCGTCCTTGCTCATCAGCGGCAGCGCGAGTTCATTGTCGCGCGTGATCAGCGTCAGCACGTTCGTTTCGACCGCAAAGCCTGCGCCGGCCTCCTTCAAATTGTTTGCCGCGATCATGTCGAGGTTTTTCTTTTCGAGCTTTTTGCGGCTGTTTTCGAGCATATTTTCGGTTTCCATCGAAAAGCCGCAAAGAAACTGTCCGGGGCGCTTGTTCTTTCCGAGTGTGCCCAGAATGTCTTTCGTATGCGTGAACGGGATCGAAACCGTGCTGTCCTTCTTTTTCAGCTTGTTGTCCGCAACGGTTTCGGGCGTGAAGTCCGCGACCGCCGCCGCCTTGATGATGATGTCCGCATCCTTCGCGTATTGCATCACCGCGTCAAACATATCCTCCGCCGTCACGACGTCGACCGTGTTCACGTACGCGGGCTTTTTCAAAGCCACAGGTCCCGAAACGAGCGTTACAATCGCGCCTCTGCGCGCCGCCGCGGCCGCGATCGCATAGCCCATGCGTCCCGAGGAATGGTTGGTCAGATACCGCACGGGATCGAGCGCTTCCTGCGTGGGACCGGCCGTGACGAGCACGCGTTTGCCTAATAGATCCTTTTCATGCGCAAGCGCGTGAAGACAGACCTCCAAAAGGTCTTCGGGCTCGGGCAGCCGCCCTTTTCCCTCCGCGCCGCAGGCAAGACGCCCCTCGGCGGGGTCCACGATCTCCCAGCCGTAATGACGGAGCGTTTCGATGTTGTCCTGCGTGACGGGGTTTTCGTACATGCCAGTGTTCATCGCCGGCGCGACGGCTTTTTTGCACCGGCAGGCGAGCACCGTGGTCGTGAGCATATCGTCCGCCAGACCGTGTGCGAGCTTTGCGATCACGTTTGCCGTCGCCGGCGCGATCAGAACGAAGTCCGCGCGGTCCGCAACGGAGATGTGTTCCACGGCGTGGACAAAGTTCCGGTCGAAGGTATCGACGAGCGCCTTGTTGCCGGTGAGCTGTTCAAAGGTCAGAGGCGTGACAAACTTCGTCGCGTTCTCCGTCATGATGATCTGCACGTCCGCGTGCTGTTTTTTGAGCATACTGGCGAGCGCCGCCGCCTTGAAGCAGGCGATTCCGCCGGTGACGCCGAGCACGATGGTTTTTCCGCTTAACATAGGATCCCTCCCGATCTGGACTGTATCAATAATATAGCATACGCGGACTGGAATTGCAACGCAAAACGCTTGCATTTACGCCCGCACTGCGCTATAATGCAGGCGGAAAGGCACGACGCAGGCGCCTCGTACCCGTTCGGGACGGGAGTGCAGAGCGCGGACGGCGTTTCCGATTATCTGAACAGTGTATCCCAAGGGAACACAAGTAAGGAGGCAATTACATATGGAACAGACGAAAAAACGCGTCAACACCCGTTACATCACGGAGCTCGGACTGTTCATCGGCGTCATTCTGCTGATGAAGCTGACCGGGCTTTCTTCGATTCCGGTGGGACCCCTTGTCATGACGTTTACCATGATCCCGATCGCCGTCGGCGCGATGCTTTTGGGACCGCTGGCAGGCACGATCCTCGGCACGTTTTACGGGTTTTTGAGCCTGTACGATGCGATCACGGGGAAGTCGCTGATGACCGCGGCGTTCTTTGCGGTCTCGCCGGTTCTGACGGTTCTCTTATGCATCGGAACGCGCGCGCTCGTGGGGTATCTGACCGGACTGCTGTTCCGCGTCTTCCAAAAGCTCGACCGGCACCGCATCTGGAGCTACTTTGCGGGGGGGCTCCTTGCCCCGATGCTCAACACGATCCTCTTTATGGGCTTTATCGTGCTGTTCTTCTATCACACGGAGTTTGTGCAGAACCTCGCGGCGAACAAGGGCGCGGTGAACCCGCTCATGTTCGTGGTGCTGGTCGTCGGCGTGCAGGGACTGATCGAATGGGCGACCGGACTCGTGATCGGCGGCGCCGTTGCAAAGGGCGTTGCGGTCGCGCTGAAGCGCTATGAGCCGATCCCGTTCTTCAAGAAGCCCGCGCAGTGTATCGAAGAAACCGAACAGAAGGAGCAAAAGGAGGAATAACCCATGCTGCTTGCCATCGACGTAGGCAATACCAATATCGTTCTGGGCGGCATCTGCGACGGCAAACAGATCTTTTCCGCAAGGTTAAAGAGCGACCGCAGCAAGACCGCCGACCAGTACGCGCTGGACATCCAGGGGATTTTGACGCTGTACGGCGTCTCACCCCGCGAGGTCGAGGGCGGCATTCTTTCCTCGGTCGTGCCGTACTTACAGTCCGTGCTGCCGGACGCCGTGAAGATCCTCACGGGCGTCGAGCTGATGGTCGTGGGACCGGGGATCAAAACCGGGCTCAATATCCGCACGGACAACCCCGCAAGCGTCGGCAGCGATCTGATCGTCGCCGCCGTCGCCGCGCGTGCAAAGTATAAAACGCCGATCGCGATCGTCGACATGGGCACCGCAACGACGCTTTCGCTCGTTCTGCGCGACAACGAATACATGGGCGGCATGATCATTCCGGGGCTTTGGACGTCGTTGAACGCGCTGTCCGCAAACGCGGCGCAGCTGCCGTATATCGACCTTAACGGTCCCGCAAAGCTCATCGGCACCAACACGGTCGACTGTATGCGCTCCGGCGCGATCAACGGCACCGCCGCCATGCTCGACGGGCTACTTGACCGGCTTGAGGACGAGCTCAAAGAACCTGTCACGCCGATCCTTACGGGCGGACTGTCCCCGGTCATTGCGCCTGCGTGCCGCCGCCGGTTTCATCTGGAGCCGGATATTCTGATCGACGGGCTCATGATCCTGTACGAGAAGAACAAGCCCGGAAGGACCGAATAACGGCATTTTTCGGAAATTTGAAAAAAAGACTTGCAATCTTGACGCGTATTTGTTATAATGCGCGTTGCAGCGCTGATGTAGCTCAATAGGTAGAGCACGTCATTGGTAATGACGAGGTAGTCAGTTCGAATCTGATCATCAGCTCCACGTCGTCGCGGGCTTCACTTAGCTCGCGACGATTTTTTTATTTCATATACAAATCATCGCTTCGCCTTGTTCCGCCGCTCCTCCTCTCCGCAAGCCACTTCGTTACAGCGGCAGATCGCGCGCTTCCACAAGCTCCGCTTCGTTTCACTTCGCTTCGGCGGAAGTTCGCGCGCTTCCCGCGCGTACCATCGCGCGTACCATGTCTCGCTCGGTTTTTCTGCTCGGTTGTAAACGCCTTCGCAACGAAAAACTGTCGCTACCAACTCTTTGCGGGTATTGCGCGCCTCATTGCGCGCGTTATTGCGAACGTCGCTGCGTTCGCGGCGATGTTTTTGTTTTCTGCGTAAACCAATATTCTTTCGTAAATCGTCACCGCTCGTTCGCTCCGTTTTCCACTCCGCTTCTTTACATAGGCAGATCGCACATTTCACAAGCTCCCCTTGTCAGGGGAGCTGGCGGCGAAGCCGACTGAGGGGTAGTCGTCTCTCCCTCTGTCACCTTACGGTGACACCGCCCTCATCAGAGGGAGGTTGAGATCATCGTCCCGTATGCGCGGAGTGCAATTCACATCCGCAGGATAATTCATCTGTCCGCGAAAAGCGTACCGCTTTTCTGCGTGTACTCCTCATCCGGTTCCTGCGGGACCACCTTCCCCACATCAGGGGGAAGGCTTTTGGGGTGCGCGTTTTTGAGGTTTCTCCTTTGAGGAGAAGCTGTCACCGATAGGTGACTGATGAGGTGTTCAGGGCAACGAACGCTCTACGTTCGTCCGATCATCCGCGAAAAGCGTACCGCTTTTCTGTGTGTACTCCTCATCCGGTCCCTGCGGGACCACCTTCCCCACATCAGGGGGAAGGCTTTTGGGTGCGCAAACTGAGCCCCCCTTTTCAGGATGCTGTCACCGAAGGTGACTGATGAGGGGTGATTTGACATCCGCCGCCGGAACGGCTACAATGAAACCATCCGAAAGAAAGGAGCGGCATATGAAACGGTCGAAAAAGATCCTCATCATCCTTGCGCTCTGCGTGTTTGCGGCGGCGCAGACCGGTACGCTGTTCCTTTTGGTGCGCACCGTACCGGCGCAAAAGCTGACGCTTTCCGAAACGTCGCTGATGCTGAAGCTTGACGAGGGCTTTTGCATCACGCACACGGTCGAGCCCGCGCGCGCGGCGGAGCGGCTCGTGAAATACAAGGTCACCGCGCCGGGCGGCATCGTCGCATGGGTCGACGAACAGAACGAAATGATCGTTGCGCTCGCGCCGGGGGCTTGTCAGGTCAAGGCGACGCTCGATGGGCTCGAAGCGGTCATCGACGTGACCGTGACAGAGAACACTGCGATCGCGGGCGAATGGCTCGCGGCGGACGGTACGGCGCTTTCGATCGGAAACGACCTTTCCGGTACGCTCATTACCGCTGCGGGCAGCGAGCCGGTCCAATGGACGCGCGACGCGTTCACCAACGGCGAGATCAAAAACACTTACCGTTATACAAAGCTTACGGCGACGGTTGACGGCGCGCGGCTCGTCCTGTACTATGACCGGCTCAACGACGCCCTGCGTCTCGACGCGGACGGCATAGTTACGGCGCTTGCGCGCAGATAACCGGATCTTCGGAGCGGAACGCCGCTCTTTTTCATTATTACTGAAATTTCCCGTAACATTTCGACGCTTCGGCGTGTCTAATAGATAAAAGCATGCAACGGAAGGGAGGAAAGCGCTTTGAGAAGCAGAGGCGAGGACGCATGGTTTTCACGTGAGATCGAGGCGATGGCGCCGACGATGTTCCGCGTCGCGTTTGCGATCCTCCGGAACCGCGCCGACTGCGAGGACGCCGCGCAGAACGCGGTTTTGAAGGCGTACACCCGTTTGGACACACTGAAGGAACGTCGGTATTTCAGGACATGGATGATCCGCATCCTGAAAAACGAATGCATGAACTATGCGCGGTCGAATCGCCCCGCGGCAAGCCTCGACGCCTGTGAATCGGTCGGATATGACATGGAGGTCCCGGACCTCGACCTGAACCGCGCGTTCGACGCGCTGACGGAGGACGAGCGGCTTGCGGTCACGCTGTTTTATTATGAGGGGTATTCGACCCGCGAGATCGCGAAGCTCTGCGAAACGACGGACGGCGCGATCCGGTCCCGGCTTTCCCGCGCGAGGGAAACGCTCCGGCAGAAGCTTTCGGAACAGGAGGCATTGCAATGAAACAGAATTTTGATACCAGACTGCGCAAAGGTCTCTTTCCGAAGACGCCGCAGTCGTTCACGGATAAACTGACGCTTGCCGCGCAAAAGACGGCGGGCGCGCAGCCCGTACAGCCGGAAACGGATGCGCAGGAACCGCAGAGGTCCGCGCACCGGTTCCCCGTCGGAAAGATCCTTGCGGGCGCCGCCGCGGCGGTCCTGGCTGCCGCAAGCATCGTGATTGCGGTGTTCGCTCCGGGCATCGGACGAAACAAACACGGCGCGGTCGATCCCGTCGCATACAATCCCCTGCGCGGAAGATGGACACTCACGGAAGTGGAGCAAAACGGCGAAACGGTCGATCCCGAAACGATCGGGCTTCAGATGCAGCTTCAATTTTCCGACGAAAGCGTCACGGTCTCGACGCAGACGGGCAGTGCGGAGGGACAGTATGTCTATCGGTACGCCTTTGCCGACAACGCGGTCGAACTCACGGCGGAGAGCGGAGAAATCCCGGTGCTGCCCGCAAGCGGCGTATATGACCCGGAAATGAACACGCTGCGCTTTGCAAACGAAGACGGCGACGGCGCGGTGATTTTCTCGCGCGTGTTGAACAAACAGACGCTGACCGGCATTTGGAAACAAACGCGGAGAGAGCATGCCGTCGATCCTTCTCCGTTAGACGGTTTCGATTACGATTATCTAAAGTGGGAAAAGGAGCAAACGTGGGAAGAAGATGCCAAGCCGCAGCCGTGGTATCTGGAGTTTACGGCAGACGGCCGCATGTATTATTTCTTATATGCGCCCGACGGCGGTGTCCAGGGGAATCAAAGCAGCACCTATACAATTTCGGGGAACACCTTGACGTGGTCCGGATTTGTGCTTCGTTACGACGCTGAAACGGATACGATCTGCTGGATATTTCCGTCGCAACGCAGGGAGATTTATGAGCGTGCTTCGGAAACGGAGATCGTCGATCCGTACCGGCAGAAGCTTTCCGAGCTGCGGAAGCAATACCCGGAATACTTCGGCATCGACACATTTCAGAAGAACTTATTGAAGGTCTACGTCTGGCAAATAAACCCGGCGTCCTATTCCTGCGCGCTGATTTCGGGAACCGACGAGCGCTCGGAAATCGAGATCGGCATGATGAAGGGCGTAACGATCGAAGAGATGCGCCTGATCCTTTCGACCTACTATGAAGCGCGGGACTGCAATATCGAGCCGGAGCAGGTCGAGGTTGTTCCGTTCCATAACCCGATCTCAAGCTATTGGTATGAGATCGACGAAGCATATACGGGACGCGTGCGGTGGCTGCTCACGGGAATCCCGTTCGAATGCGACGATCCGCTGTATTCGGCGCCGCTCGACAGCAAGGTTGATATCGGCGGCATTCTCAATCTGGAAGTCAGCACGGTCTGCGACGTCGACGGTGACGGACGGCTTGAGACCTGCATGTTGACATACGGACCGACTTCGGGGCTCTTTACGTTCACGCTGTCCGTCTACCGCAACGGCACGGCGGTCTATCGCAACACGTTCCAAACGGCATACGGGTATTTTCGCTTCCAACGCATGACGGACGGATTAAATCTGTATTACTATGATGCGGACAGTATCAAAACCACAGGGAGGAGTACTGCGGCTTACGCCGTCACGATAGAAAACGGCGCGATCGTGCTGACCGACAGGGAAACGGGAGAAACCATGGAATACTGGGGGCTTGCCGATCCGCATTGGAACATGGCGGTCGTAAAGACGCCGGAGGAGAGGCTTGAAGGGCTTTGGTGCGCAATGCGTACGGAGGAAGGACAGGACGGGCTTCTGGAAATCAGGTTTTATCAGGACGAAAAACGCGGCGTCCGGTGCGCTTCTTTCTATGAGAGCGGAATCCTGTACGATGGATATACCTATACGTTGGAAGAACAGGAATCTGACAGACAGGATTGCAGCATATCGTATCTGTTTACCTTTGCCAATGAAAACGGTCACGAACGCAAATTGATCCTATACATCAGGGATCATAACGAAGATGAAATAGACGAGGACAGGACGCCTTGGAAGGATGATTCCGAACAGCATACATTCGACACATTTCTGAAGCTTACTCCGATCACGGCAGAGGAACTGCCGATGAAACAGGACAAATACATCTTCGCCGGCGAAGGCAGGGTGCATTATCTGGACCTTGTCGATCTGAACGGCGACGGAGAACCGGTACGCGTATCGGTCTACGGATACACGCCCGTCAACGTTGTTACCGGGGAAGAAGGCGAATCCGAGTTGACCGTACAGATCGGCGCCTGCGAATGGAAGATAAATGAAAAGCTTGTCATGGACAGCGGCATCTATATCGATCTCGATCCGAACGACGGACACGGCAACCTGCTGCTGTCGACCACGCGCGCGGACGGAACGGAAAGGACCTATGAGTTGCATTTGGAGAAGAACGCGGAGGCCTTTGGGGATCGGCGCGATAGCTTTACGCTCGTCTGCGGACATACGGCCGAGGGGCGGTGTACGATCGAGTATGGAACGGATATGGAAAAGCTGCTCTATCTGTGCAAACCCGCGCCGCTCGGCAGTATTGACGCACAGCGCGTAGTTTCCGGGGAAGCGCTGCAGCCGGAATCGGACTGGTGGATCGTACCGAGGTACGTCTATTCGAGCGAGAAAGATCGCGATTGGCTTGTGCAGCACGGAGAGCTGCAGCATCTCATCCGCGCGCTCCCATGCGAGATCGACGGCAAGCCCGCCACGCTTGAGCCGGATACCTATCTGTATCTTACGCGCTGTCATGAATCGTTCGATCGTATCGAATTCGTGACTGAGGACGGCAGCAAGACGATCCTCGTGCGGCTTGACGGCGGTCCCGCCTCCACGATCGATGGCGTTCCGCTTGCGGATTATTTCGACAACGCGCGGCAGGGATAGGGGCATGCGCGGCCCTTGCTGCACCGTATCGTTGCTTGCCTGACGTGTGTCATCCCGAGCATGGTACGCGTGAGGATCGCGCGTTGCCATGGCTCCTCAGAATGACATTCCGGGAAACGCGGTGCAGCGGACGGAACGCTTAACCAACCGTAGGGACGTGCATTGCACGTCCGCGGCAACAACCCTTCAGTCACCTATCGGTGACAGCTCCCCTTACACAAGGGAGCCAAGGGTATACGCACATCCAAAGGCCTTCCCTCTGATGTGGGGAAGGTGGCGCCGAAGGCGACGGATGAGGAGTACACGCAGAAAAGCGCAGAGCTTTTCGCGGATCCGTCAACAACGGACGGTACGGACGAAACGCTTAACCAACCATAGGGACGTGCATTGCGCGTCCGCAGGATCAACCATATTCAACATTTATCGGGAGGTATTTATGAAACGCGTCATCCTCTTTACCCTTGTGCTTGTGCTCGCGCTGTCCCTTTGCGCCTGCCGCGACAGGAAGGGAGCGGAGCAGACCGCCGCGGAGACGACTGCCGCACCGACCCCTGTCCCGACTCCGGAGCCGACGCCTGCGCCCGCGGAAGCGGTTCGGGCGTCGATGGAAGCGCTGCAGACGCTTGAAAGCGAGCATGCGAGCACGGAGATCGAATTCGAGGCGACGGTGCGCCTGAACGGTGACGAATCGCCGGAGGAACAGCACGTTAAAGCCGCGGTGCAGGTCGAGACGGACTATACCGCGTCGCCTTATATCATGAAGGGGACGCTGACGTATGCGCTTTACGCGAGTTACGAATCGGGACCGACGGAGATTCCGTTCTGCGTGTGGAATCAGGACGGGAAAACCTGCTATGCGATCCGGTATGGTGACATGGACAAGTGGATAGGCAGCACATTTGAAAACTCGGGACTGGGTCTGCTGCAAAACACCCTCGGGGATTACCATACCTTCCTCAGCGATTGGGCGGAGCAGTTCACGCTCGTCGGAGAGGACACGGTCAACGGCGAACCGGCGACGGTCTATGAGGCTGTATTCGAGGGCGAAGCGCTGCGAAAGCTCGTGGAGATGTACACCGTCGGCGACGGCGAGCCGCTGATCACGTTCACGGACGAGCTTTTAAGCGAGCTTCCGGGCGTCCGGCACCGGGTTGCAATCGACGCAAACGGCAGGCCGGTCTATCAGGAGATCGACTTCGCGGCGTTCCTCAGCAAGCTGCTCGAACGGCTCCTTCCCGAGAACGATTTTCACATCGACAAGCTGCTGATCAAGGGAACACTGTCCGATTTCAACGCCGTCGGTCCGCTCGAGATCCCGGAGGAGGTCGTGCTCGAAGATTACGCCACCGCGCTGTCGTCCCTTGCGGGCTTGCTCGGAAACTGATTCGGCCTTTCGTACTATCTATATAATAAACCCTTTTTTCGCGCGGCGCTCCCGCGCGATTTTTTTGTCGGCGCGTATTTTCTGTTGGTTCGGCGGCACAAACTAACGCCATTCGGGCATAGGATACAGAAAAGGAGCGAGGCATGGTCGTTTTTGAGATCCTGACGTATGAATTTGATCTTCCGCTGCTGAAGCTTTTGGATCGCCGCATGAGCGAGCTGGACTGCGCGTATGCGCTTGAGGCGATCCCGGACGGCGTGGTGCTGAAGATCCGCGGAGACGCGCCGGAGCGCGCGGCGGCGGAGGCGCTGCTCGTCGTGCTCGGGCGGGATCTTCGGTTCTTTGCGCTTGCGGAGTTTGCGGACGCGCTGCCGTTGACGCTTGCCGAAAAGCAGAAGGTCCTGACCGACGCCCTGGAAGCGGCTTCGCGCCGTGAGGAGCTTTCGGTGCTCCGGGAGAAGATCGTCGATTATCTTTCTGCGCACCGCACGCTCGTCCTGGAGGGCTTTCTGCACTTCCGCATGCAGGAATTTCTGATGCTCTGGGAGCTTGCGGTCGAGCAGGCGGCCGCAAGGGTGCTGATGAACAAGGAGTACGGCGAGCTGATCGAAACGCTCCGGCGCTTCGTGGACGGGCGGGTAAGCCGCGTCGCCGCGCTGTCCGTCTGCATCCATGCGGACGGCACGATCACGCTCTCCGACGACAATGACGTGCACATCGAGTACGTCGACTGCGCGCCGGACGGGATACTGAACCTGCTTGTCAACATGGCGCCGGGCAAGCTCACGGTCTACGACCTTTCCGGCAAAGAAAAAAACCGCCTTACAGAGGCGATTTTACGGGTCTTCGGCAGCCGGGTGAAGCTGTACCGGTAACCGTTTCAGCTCCCAGTTGATTCGTAGCGGCGCTCGCAGAGGGTCCAGATCCACGCGGCGACGGCGAAGAAGACGGCGGAACAGCCGATGATCGCAAGGCAGAGAAGCCACGGATTGTACGTGCCGTAGAGCAGCGTATCGACCGGCAGCGAGATGAACAGCCCGAACGGCAGTACGAAGATCAAAAGCGTCCGGATGAGCCACGGATAGATGGCAAGCGGGTATTTCGCGTAGGCCGAGAAGTTATAGATGACTTGAAGC
>JAEESS010000026.1 GCA_016286445.1 Bacillota bacterium | reverse complement strand
TCGGCGAGGACGAACAGCGCCCGCTTGCAGAACGCGTCGCGCGCTTTCTGCCTCGTGTCTGCGCCAACTACACGATCATCGACACGGCCGAGCTGGAGCTGGAGGGAATTCGAAAGGAGTTCCGCGGCAGCATCTCGCATCTCGTGATGCACGCGGTCAACAATCGCGTGGACGCCTATATGGAGCTGTTCCTGCGTCACCCGCTCTCGATCCGACGTTACTACAGGCAGTTCGATTATTGAGCCTCACAATCAAAAGGGGCTGTTGCAAATGCAAGAAGATTGCAGTGCAACAGCCTCTTCTTTGCATGGGCCCTTCACTGTATTGTAGTTAGGAATTGCCTTGTTTCGATCATCTCATCCAAGTGCTCATTCAGGGCATAAACCGCCTGATCTTCTTTGAACTTGGTTAGGTGGGTATAGATGGAAAGCGTTACCTCGATATCTTCGTGACCGAGGAATCGCTGTGCTGATTTGACATCGACTCCCGCATCAAACAGCATGGTAGCGTATGTATGTCTCAACATGTGCGCGGTAATATTGTTGTGACATCGATCCTGTGGATGTGCGGACCGGCACCATTTTGCCCGCCAGCGCAGATGTTCAGGTAGTGACGGTACGAAAAATAAAGCAAGTTCTCATCAGAACTCTTGTTGAGTGTGATTACCGCCGGCATGAAATAGAAAAAGCCCAGTGAAGAATCATACTTCACTGGGCTTTGGCGCGCCATAACGGACTTGAACCGGCGGCCTCACGCTTAGGAGCAAAGCTTTTAATTGACAAATCCTTATATACGGGGCTTTTTTGTCCGGGAATTGGGCTTTTTTGCGATCTCAAAATGTCAATAAGTATATATGAATAGGCATTTTTTCAATAAAAATGTGGTAAAAATGTTGGATTTCTAGAGCTTACCTCCGTTTTGGGTGCTTTCGTGTGTCGGAAATGCTTTCCAATACTAACCAGAGTACTGAACTTTTGCTGCCCAAAGGGGAATATATCTATAAATTTCAGCGTCGTCACTATCTGATCGCTTTTGATGCTGAGGACCAGAAGATCAAGAATTATCGTGTTGATAAACCACCTTTGTGTAAGCTATTATTCGAATACGCTAAGATAACATACAAGATGTGTGAAAACGCAGTTTTGTTTTTGGATAACAAGGCATGACCGGCTTGCATATTCATCAAAAAAACAGGCAGACAGTTCGATTCGATCCAAAACCGCAATTTCAAAGTGTCGTAATTTTGTCGTACAATCGCAAAAATGACCGAAATGAGCACAAGACAGAAAAGGAAAAAGCCCCAGATTTGGGGCTTTTTCAGTGGTTGCGGGGGCAGGACTTGAACCTGCGGCCTCCGGGTTATGAGCCCGACGAGCTACCGACTGCTCCACCCCGCGACGTTGGAACTACATTATAGCAAGCATGACAGAGATTGTCAACCCCCAAAATGAAAATGAATGATCGATCAAATCAATAAGGATTGCCGATCGAATTGATGAGAGGTAAATGCAGACGGCAAGTCGGCTGAAGAAGTGTTAAAAGCAGGTGGAGACGGTCAGAGAAGATTCAATGAACGATGATTTTGTCATTTGTGAAAAAAAGACTTGACTCTCTCCCAACGTCATCGTTTACAATAGAGATATGGAACAGAAATGGATGACAGTACATGAAGTCAGCCGCATGAGCGGCGTCACGATCCGCACGCTGCGCTATTACGACCGCATCGGGCTTTTGCGCCCCGCGGCGCGCACCGAGGCGGGCTATCGGCTGTATGACGAGGCGGCGCTGATGCGACTTTTGCGGATCCTGCTTCTCAAAGAGCTGGAGATCCCGCTCAAGGACGTCAAGCGGCTTCTGCAGCTATCTGATGCAGAACAGCGCGAGGCGATCGGGCTGCAGATCAAGGCGTTGGAATTGAAAAAGGAACGAACGGAAAAGCTGATCGCGCTTGCGCGGCGGCTGGAGAAAGGAGAGGGAACGATGGATTTTTCGGCATTCGACAGAAGCAAGGAGGAGGCGTACGCCGCCGAAGCAAAGGCGCGGTGGGGAAATACCGCGGCATATCGCGAATATGAAAGCAGACCGAAGCAGCCCGGTACAGAGGACCGGCTTATGGCGATCTTTGCGGACTTCGGCGCGCTCAAAGACGGCGATCCGGCGTTCGACGCGGCGCAGACAAAGGTGCAGGCGCTGCAGAGCTTTATCAGCGCAAACTATTATACCTGTACCGACAAGATCCTCTTTGGTCTCGGGCAGATGTACGCTGCGGACGAGCGCTTCCGGGAAAACATCGACGCCGCGGGCGGGGAAGGCACGGCGGCGTTCGTAAAGGCGGCGATCGAGGCGTATTGCGGGAAGGCGTAAAGCGCACGAGACGCCGCGATCGGAGTATTAAAAACGGGACGCCGAGGTCGGCGTCCCCTACAGTTTACGCGCACATGCCGTGGCAGCTCATGTAGTCGTAAAGCTGCTTGCCGTGCTGCTGTTCTTCCTTCTGGATATGGTTCAGCGCGTCGCGCGCGCCGGCGTCGGTAAATTCAAAGATGCAGGTGTCGTACACGGACGAGACGTGCTTTTCGGTGTCCAGCGCGTCGCGCACCAGATACTCGTCGTTCTTGCTCATTTTGCGGTCGCACTCGCCGCAGCAGGGGGAACTGCTCTGCTGATTCTGCTGTTGCTGCTGATTCCCACCGCCCATCATCGGGACCGTGCCCTGCATCAGCGACTCGATGGTCTCTAAATGCCTGAGCTCGTGAGAGCGGATCGCTTCAAAGAGCTCTTTGAGCTCGGGATCCTCGGCGCGTTCGGCGTACGTTCCGTACTTTTCGATGCAGATCTCCTCGGAGTTTTTGAGATCCTTCAGAAGCATCGTTTCTTTTTGGGTCAGTTTCATATTCATCACCTCGCCCATAGCATGAACGAAAAACCGCCGCCTATGCGCAGACGGCGGGATTCGCGGCTTTCTCTGCAAATTCGCGTTATTTTGACAATTGCTTTTCCATGGGATCAAGGATACAAAGACGAAGCACAAGCATGACGAGCAGTACAGAAAGCACGATTAAGCCGCTTAATGATGACATGACATGATTCAAGCGTTCCTCGTCCGCTGCAATCTGGCTGATTGAATATGTCCGCATAATATCAAAACCATATGGAGAGAGAATCGTTTTGAAAAGCGGAATTGCCGTCAATGCAAGCACATAATACCACCGTTTCACCAAAACGCCAAGCACGATTGCAATCCAAATCCAGATAATTATCGTGATAAGGCGTATCAGCGTATTCCTAAATTGGGGAGGAAAGTCTTCTGTTTCCGGCCAAGTAAAAAACGCCTGACACCAGATCAGTATTGCAAGAAGTTGAAACAGCACAATAAATGCGACTGTCAGCGCCAATCGAGTTCCTTTTTTCATCGTTTTATTCCTCCATCATAATATGATACCGTTTGCGGTTTCAAGGAGACAGCTCCCGATACACTCAGGGTAACAGAAAAATAATCTTCCCGACATCGGCGATCAATCATCAAATGTAAAGAACAAAGTGATCGGGTTTTCTTGACCGATGGTAAGCTTCAGGGTCGTACACGCTGTTTGCTTTGGGAACCATTCAAATTGCAAGTTGTCGCCTGTTTCCGGATTCCAGACTATCAGGATATCGTTTTCGTCGACCTTCCAGTCATATCCTTCCTTTTTCGTACCGCCGAAGGTGACGGACGCAACATGCCGATATGATTCCGCCCCGGAGGTATCGCCGAGGTCGATCGTCATGCCCACATATTCGGCGGGAACGGGGATGTTCAACTCGTTTTGCTTCGCACCGGTGCAGACATACGTGCCAAGTAGAATCTCCTCGAGCGTCTGCGGCGCATCCGCGGAGCGATCGCGTGTAAACACGAGCGTACCCGCTGATGCAAGCGGCAAGCGCAATCGCAGCGTATCGGTTTTCGCATCATAAGAGGCAAAGGTGTTGTCGGACAAATACCCCGAAAAATACACCATATTTCCGGTCAGAGCCGTCTGAAAATCGAGCGCTTCGCCGGATCGCAGATATCCATCGAGCCATAGGGACGCGCTCCCGTCCTCGAGGAATGTAAGCGTGCCGGGAAGGAAGGGCGGATCATACATGATATTGCCTTCGGTTACCCATTTTCCAATCAGCATTTCGATCGTCAGTTCAGCCGCGGGATCGTCCTGAATGCTTCCTGCGCGGCAATAAACGGAATACATCGTAGGATCGTCCGGATAGTACATGGACAGGGTATCGCTGTCAGGATCGTACTTTGCAATCATCGTATAACCGTATGCCATCTCTTCAGCAAAACGAACGGTAACGGTGTTTTCGTCGTCTGCCGCGGTATAGGTCAAGCCGATATCTTCCGATTCGGAGCCTGTGATTTCTAACAGATAGTTGCCGGTACCGTCTGCACGAAGGATGACTCGGTTATTCTCTAATCCGCTTGCGGCGGTAAGGAATGCCAGATCGTATTCCTGCCTTCCGTCCACGATTTTAACAAGCTCCCATTCGCCGACATAGGTTTTTTCTGCAACAGGCGCATCTTCACCCATGCGCCGGAGCGTAGCATAAACAAATTGATTCGGGGAGGTCTGATAACTGAGTTCCAGCGTCCGCGTCCGCGGATCGTAATATCCCCAACAGGAACGTCCGTCCTCAATGTGCACGTAACCGTCATGCACCGTATAGGAATACTCGACCGGATGTCCGAACGCCTTTTCGGAATCCGAGGAGATCGGGACCGTCTCGTTATAGACTACCGTGCCGCCCTCGCGGAAGCTGTATTCCTTCCAAAGGGTCAGATCGTTGGTATAGAGCACGTTGCCGTCGTTGTCTGTTTCTTCTTCCACAAGCCATTCACCGTAAAGCTCCGATTCGTGCAGCTCGGGAAGTAGCGGTGTATAGGAGCCGTCGCTTTGCCAGCGGCAGGAGAGGACGCCGTCGTGCAGCTCAAGCGTGCCGTAATCCACCTGCTTATCGCCCATATAGGGCGTCTTGCCGACGTACAGCGCGCCGTCGACCGTGTACAGATGAAAATCAAACTGCATGCGATCCCAAAGCACATAGCTCTGTTTGTTCACATAGTCATAGACGATGATATGCTCGTCGACGATCCCGGAACCGAAGCTGACCGTGGCAATTAGCTCCGGCTTGCCGTCGCCGGTGAGATCGGTAAAGTACACGCTCCACACAGGCATACCGGCAAACAGTGTGCGCGTTTTGCCGTTTTCGACCGCTTCCACGCTGCCTGCGGTCCAGCGGAACGTCACGCCGGGAAAAGCTGCGACTGTGATCTCCTTTGTGCTGTCCCAGGAGAATCCTTCAAAATCATTGTAATAGTCAAGCCATTGCACGACCGGCATCGCTGTTGCCGGTATGCTGCGATGAAAGGTCAGCACACCGAAGTGTAAAACAACAAAGCGGATCGTATCGGTTTGCGGGTCATAGGAAGCAAGGGCGGTATTCTGATATTCCGGCTTGAAATCCTTGATGCTGAGATGAAAAAGCATACTCTGATCGTTCCATGGATAGTATTCAAGCACTGCCGTATCATCTTCGGGCTCGAAACGAATGACGCTGCTTTCGGTGTCATAGGTACCGTTTACGGTCATTTCCGTATGATTATCACCGTTCAGATGCAAGACGGCGGTTCCGTTCGCATCAAAAACCAGATTGCCGGACAGCGTTAAGGGCATGCCTTCCATAACGGGAAGTCCGTCCGTTTTCCATTCGCCTGCAATTTGCTCATTGGTCAGCTGTACGGTCGGATAGCTGATGCTGCCTTCGCGTACATAGAGCGTATACCAGCGGAATCCTTCACCGGCGTCTTCGGGGGAGCGCAGCATGCTGCTTTCGGGGTCATAGGTAAACTCGACCGGAACGCGGTCTCTGCCGTTGCGCGTTATAGATACCTTATTTCCGGAAATCGTGTAGGTAAAGGGGTTCTCACGCGTCACGTCGTCTCTGATATACAACTCTGTTCCGGTTCCGTTTTCCCGAAAGATCAGAACATCCCTTCGAGTCCCGAGCATTTCCTGGATCGGCCAATCGGTTTCGTAGGTATCAACGATCTGTTTATAGAACTCCCATGTACCGACAATTTCGGCTGCGTCCGGTTGATTCTTCTTAGGCATCGTTAAGAAGCATACCGCGACCGCGATACAGGCGAGGATCGCGACAAGGATGATCCAGAACGCAGGCTTTTTGTAGTTCAGAACAGACTTGACGCGGCTTTTCACGCCGCTCTCGCCGAAGGCAAGGGGACAGGCGGCGATCGAACGGCGGGAAACGCTTGCAGTGACGAGCGCTTCGGAATAGGCGGCCTTGCCCGTATCGTCGAGCTCCTTCACGACCTTCTCGTCGCACGCAAGCTCGATGTCGCGGCAAAGCAGGATGTAGGCAAGCCAAAGAAGCGGATTGAACCAGTAGACCGAAAGCAGCAGAAACCCGAGCGGCTTCCAGATGTGATCGAAGCGCTTCAAGTGCGCGCGTTCATGCGCAAGCACATAGGCGCGGGTTTGCTCGTCCATGCCGGAGGGGAGATAGATCTTCGGAACGATTAAGCCCAAAATGAACGGATCGGAAATCTCGTCGCACACATACACGCCCTTTTCGAGCTTCACCGACGCGCGGACGCGGTGCTTTAGCCGGAGAAAGCTGATCAGCGCGTAGAAAAGCATGCCGACGACGCCCGCAAGCCACACCCAGCCCGCGACGGTCTTGACGGTCGAAACGGTGCTGTGATGTTCGTACGATTGTTTCATGGTCGGATTGATCGCGCTGTTCAGCGCAGGGAAGCCGGTCTGAAACACAACGCGTTCGGCTGTTGTGCGCTGTGCTGCGGAACCTTCTTCGGAAGTGCCGACAGCTGTATCCGGCAAGGTCCATGTTGCAATGGAAACGGTTTGTTCGCTCGGAACGAGCGAGAGGGGGCTCTCGATCGACACCGGCAGAATGAGCCGCAGCGCCACCAGTCCCCACAGCACGACGCGCATCCATTTCGGCGCCTTTTTCAGCACAAAGCGCAGCAGCACGACGACGAGCACGAGCCAGCCCGCGGTGATGCTGATGTTCAGAAGATGCAAAAACAGCTTGCTCATGACTCATGCTCCTTTCGGTAGGCTTCGATCATGCGCATGATCTCGTCCGCCTCGGCGTCGGTTAAGCGCTTCCTTGCCGTAAACGCCGCAATGAACGCGGGAAGCGAACCCGAAAAGCTTTCCTCCACAAACTGCTCGCTCTGCGCGGAATAGAACTGCTCGCGCGTGATTTTCGCCCGCACAAGCCCGTCGGTGTTCGTAAACAAGCCCTTTTCGCAGAGCTTCCGAAGCACCGTATAGGTCGTGGGCTTTTTCCAGTTGAGCTCACGCTCGCAGAGCTTCACAAGCTCCCCGGAGGGGATCGGCGCGTTTGCCCAGACGATGTCCGCAAACCGTGCCTGCACTTCGCCCAATTCGATCATTTGCAAACCTCCTTTTGGTTTACTCTCAATAAACCTGCATTTAGTTTATCATGGATAAACCAATCTGTCAAGAAGACGATATTGACCTCCCTCTGATGAGGGAGGTGTCACCGATAGGTGACGGAAGGAGAGATATCTAATACACGGGCGGATCGCCGGGTTGGTGGCGCGTTCTCCGGATGCACCGCCAAGTATCGCGGCGTTCCTGCTTCGCTGCTTTTCGGTCCGGTCAATCGTCGGACCCATCGGACAGGACCTTATTCTCGAAATTCGTCTCAGATCGATACGTTGTCAAAAAAATATTTAGGAAAGCACATTTCATTTGTGACGAATCCGTGACATTTCGCGTCGGCGCATTGACCGAAGGCGGGGGATCGTGTATAATTATACCGGAGAAAGGAAAGGAGATTCGTATGAACCTGTTGTTCTTTCTGACGCCGAAGTGCGACGTATGCGTGATGCACAGCGACTATACGCTCCGGCAGGCGGTGGAAAAGCTCAATTCGTCGGGACGCAGCGCGATCCCGGTGATCGACGGCGAGGGACATTATTGCGGAACGGCGTCCGAGGGCGATCTTCTGCGGGCGGTGCTCAAGGAGGATACGCAGAAGGACTGGGAGCACGTCAGGCTTATGAACATCATCCGAAAGGATTTCAACCCGCCGGTGAGCGCGTTTGCTTCGATCGAGGACCTTCTGCAGCGCGCGATGGAGCAGAACTTCGTTCCGGTGGTCGACGACCGCGGCATGTTCATCGGCATCGTCACACGAAAAGCGATCTTACGGCACTTTATCGGAACCTTACAAAAACAAAACTGAACCCAAACAGGAAAACCGTCCGAGCGCTCGGGCGGTTTTTGCTGTAAACAGAATTTTACGTTTGACGAGCGGTTCAAAAAAGCCTGTCGAGGATGAAAAACGACCCTCCCGTCGGACCTTGTCCGCCACCCTCTCTCACAAGGGAGGGTGAATGCCCTTTGCATAGACGCGTCATGATGCGGAGGGGCATTGACCTCCACCTGATGGGGGAGGTGGCTGCCGTAAGGCAGACGGAGGGAGAGATGATAACGCGCATTTAACCTCAGCAACAAAGCAAAGCAGAAGATTGCGAATGCGCGACCCGCCTAAGTAACGAAGTCGCTTTTCGGGGCGCCGGGGACGTCGCCCCCTACAATGACATTACATGCAAGGCATGGCTCCCTGTTCGACCCGCGCTTCCGCCTCGTGTCTTGGCCCCCTTGTGTAAAGGGGGCTGGCAGCCGCAGGCTGACTGGGGGGATTGTTTCCGCACAGCGGGCGCTCGGCTCCGCGCTCCCGGCAACCCGTCAAAACATCGATGCGGACGGGACATGCGATCAGAACCATGCGACCGTAGGGACGATCACCGATCGTCCGTTTCTTCGGCGGACGGGCAATGCCCGCTCCTGCAGAATATGCGAAACCAAAAGCCTTCTCCTTCGGGAAACACGCATTGACCGAACGGTCATGCATGTACGAAAAAAACAGGGGAGGTCGACCTCGACCTCCCGATACATTGCGCTGACGCGCATCAGACGTTGAAGAAGAACTCGACGACGTCGCCGTCCTGCATGACGTATTCCTTGCCTTCGGAACGAACAAGCCCCTTTTCCTTGCACGCCGCGATCGAGCCGTGCTCGACGAGCGTTTCGTACGGCACGACGGCGGCGCGGATGAAGCCGCGCTCGAAATCGCTGTGGATCTTGCCCGCCGCCTGCGGCGCTTTCGTGCCTTTCTGGATCGTCCATGCGCGGACCTCCTTCGGTCCCGCGGTCAGAAAGCTGATTAAGCCCAGGAGCCGGTAGCACGCTTTGACGAGCTGATCGAGACCGGATTCGTGCACGCCCATCTCCTCGAGGAACGCCTGCTTTTCGTCCGGATCGAGCTCCGCGACCTCCTCTTCGAGCTTCGCGCAGACGGTCATCGCCTCGGCGCCTTCGCTCTTTGCGATCGCGTAGAGCGTCTTGACGTAGTCGTTCGGTTCGCCGGAAAGGTCGTCCTCAGAGACGTTTGCAACGTAGATCACCGGCTTCGAGGTCAGCAGAAACAGCCCTTTGATCGCTTCCTGCTCGTCCTTGTCCGCTTCAAACGTGCGGACGGGTTTGCCGCTTTCGAGATGCGCGTAGATGCGTTTTAAGAGGTCGATCTCGACCAATAACTTCTTGTCGCCGCTCTTTGCCATCTTCTGCTGCCGGTCGATCCGCTTTTCAACGGTCTCCATGTCGGCGAAGATCAGCTCGAGGTTGATCGTCTCCGCGTCGCGCGCGGGGTTCACGCTGCCGTCCACATGGACCACGTTGTCATCGTCAAAGCAGCGGACGACGTGCACCACGGCGTCGACCTCGCGGATGTGCGACAGGAACTTGTTGCCCAAGCCCTCGCCGCGGGACGCGCCGCGCACGAGTCCCGCGATGTCGACGAACTCGATGACCGCGGGCGTGTACTTTTCGGGATGATGCATCTCGGCGAGTACGTCCAGCCGGTGATCCGGCACGGACACGACGCCCACGTTCGGTTCGATCGTGCAGAACGGATAGTTCGCCGCCTGCGCGCCGGCGCGGGTGATGGCGTTGAACAGTGTGGATTTGCCGACGTTCGGCAGTCCGATGACGCCCAGTTTCATTTCCGTTCCTCCTTATGAAAGCTTTTCAAGACCGATCTTCAGACGGCGCATGGATTCCTCGCGACCCAAAAGGATCGCGATCTCGATCGCACCGCCCGGCGTGACCTGCTTGCCCGCAAGCGCGATGCGCACCGGCCAGAGCATCGTTCCGTTCTTCATGCCTTCCTTTTCGGCAAGCCCTAAAAGCGTATCGTGGATCGGCTGCTCCTCCCACGCGGGAAGCGCGTCAAGCGCTTCGATTGCGATCTCCAGCACATGCTTTGCAATCTCCGGGTTCGTCTTGCTCTTCTTGTTGGTGAACAGCTCGGCGTCGTAGTCCGGAAGCTGCGGGATAAAATCGAGCATCTCCGGGATCTGCGTAAAGACCTCGGTGCGCTGCTGCAAGATCCGTGCAAGAAGGTCCGCGTGCTCGGCGGAAACGCCCGCCTTTTCGTAATACGGCAGAGCGTATTCGGTGAACTGCTCCGGCGTGAGACGGCGGACGTACTCCGCGTTCATCCACGTCAGCTTGTTGACGTCGAAGATGGCGGGGGATTTGCTCATCCCGTCCACGGAAAACGCTTTGATCAGCTCGTCCATCGTGAAAAACTCGCGCTCGTCGCCGGGGTTCCAGCCGAGCAGCGCAACGTAGTTGACGATCGCTTCCTTGAGATAGCCCTTGTTGAGGTAGTCCTCAAAGTACGCATCGCCGTCGCGCTTCGAAAGCTTATGCGTCGCGTCGCGCATGATCGGCGTCATGTGGATGTAGACCGGCTTTTCCCAGCCGAACGCCTCGTACAGAAGATTATACTTCGGCGTGCTCGAAAGGTATTCGTTGCCGCGCATGACGTGCGTGATGCCCATCGTGTGGTCGTCGATGACGTTCGCGAAATTGTAGGTCGGCATGCCGTCCGCCTTGATCAGGATCATGTCGTCGAGATCGGCGCAGTCGACCGCGATGTGCCCGTAGAGCACGTCGTCAAACGACGCTTCGCCGTGCTCCGGCACGTTCTGGCGGATGACGTACGGCTCGCCCGCGGCAATGCGGCGCTGCACTTCCTCCGGGGAAAGGTGCAGACAATGCTTGTCGTACTTAAAGGTCTCGCCGCGCTTTGCAGCTTCCTCGCGGCGCGCGGCAAGCTCCTCCTCGGTGCAGAAGCAGTAATACGCCTTGCCGGCTTTCACGAGCTGCTCGGCGTAGGGCAGGTACATGTTCTTTCGCTCGCTCTGCACATAGGGACCGTAGTCGCCGCCGATGTCGGGACCTTCGTCCCACTGCATGCCGATGCTCTTGAGCGTCCGGTAGATCACGTCGACCGCACCGGGCACGAAGCGCGCCTGGTCGGTGTCCTCGATGCGCAGGATGAACTTTCCGCCGTTCGCCTTTGCAAACAGATAGGTGTACAAAGCGCTGCGGAGGTTTCCGAGGTGCATATAGCCCGTCGGGGACGGGGCAAATCTGGTACGAACTTCCATTGGTTTTCTCCTTACTGGATCTTGAACGAATCCTTGAGTCCCACGACACGGTTGAACACCGGATGCTCTTCGGTCGAATCGGGATCCTTTGCAAAATAGCCCATGCGGATGAACTGGAACGCTTCGCCGACGGCTGCGTCCTTAAGCGCAGGCTCGATGAAGCCTTGCTTGACTTCAAGCGAATCCGGATCCAAAAGCTTCGTGAAGTCGTCGACCTCTTCGCCTTCTTCGGTCTCGCGCATCAGCGGACCGTAAAGCCGCAGCTCCGCGGGGATCGCGTCCGCGACCGGGACCCAGTGCAGCGTGCCCTTGACCTTGCGCTCGCACGCGCCGCTCCTGGTTTCGGGATCGTAGGTCACATGGACCTCGGTGACCGCGCCGGTTTCATCCGTCTTCCACGAAACGCACTTAACGATGTACGCGCCTTTCAGCCGCACCTCGCCGTCCGGCTTCAGCCGGAAGAACTTCTTCACCGGCTCCGCCATGAAATCGCTCTGTTCGATCCAGAGCTCTCTGCCGAAGCGCACCGTGTGCGTGCCGGCTTCCGGATCGTTCGGATTGTTCTCGATCTCGACGGACTCGAAGCGGTCGGGCTCCCAGTTGTCGATGATGAGCTTTAAAGGTTCGGTGACCGCCATGCGGCGCAGCGCGTTCGCGTTCAGGTTCTCGCGCACGCAGTGCTCGAGGATCGCGGTGTCCACGACGGAATCCGCCTTTGCAACGCCGATCCTGGCAAGGAAGTCGCGCACGGCGGCGGCGGGGTAGCCGCGGCGGCGCATGGCGCAGAGCGTCGGCATTCTGGGATCGTCCCAGCCGGAAACGAAATGCTCCTCAACGAGCCGGCGGAGGTAGCGCTTCGACATGATCGTGTTGGTGAGGTTCAGCCGCGCAAACTCGATCTGCCGCGGTTTCTGCTCGAACCCGCAGGCATTCACGACCCAGTCGTAGAGCGGGCGGTGCGCTTCATATTCGAGCGAGCACAGCGAGTGCGTCACGCCCTCGATCGCGTCCTGGATCGGATGCGCAAAGTCGTACATCGGGTAGATGCACCACTTGTCACCGGTCTGATGGTGCGAGGTGTGCAGGATACGGTACATGGCGGGATCGCGCATGTTGATGTTCGGGCTCGCCATGTCGATCTTTGCGCGGAGCGTCTTTGCGCCGTCCGGGAACTCGCCGTTTTTCATGCGCTCGAAGAGGTCAAGGTTCTCCTCGACGGAGCGGTCGCGCCACGGGCTGTTTGTGCCCGGCTCGGTCAGCGTGCCGCGGTATTCGCGCATCTGATCCTTAGAAAGATCGTCGACGTACGCCTTGCCGTCCTTGATGAGCTTCACGGCGAGTTCGTAGCACTGATCGAAATAGGACGAGCCGAAACGGAGCTGATCCCAATCAAAGCCCAGCCAGTGGATATCCTCCTGGATGGCCTCGACGTACTCAACGTCCTCCTTGGTGGGATTCGTGTCGTCAAAGCGCAGGTTGCAGGTGCCGCCGTATTCTTCCGCAATGCCGAAATCGACGGTCAGCGCCTTTGCGTGACCGATGTGCAGATAGCCGTTCGGCTCGGGCGGGAATCGCGTTTTGACAGGTCTGTTCAGCTTTTTGAGGTCTTCTTCGACAAATTCTTCGATGAAGTTTTTGCTCCGTTCTTCCATATTGCGTCCTTTCCTCGGAGGCGTCTCCGATCGGGTTTTCCGAAATAATATCTTATTATAACGCGGACGCGCGCGATGCACAAGACGGGATTTGCGTTTTTTTCGCGATCTTTACATAAGCGGCAAAAGAATGCGCACAATAGCTTTGCCGGACAAACGGTAATTTGTAAACGGAGGGACTCCCATGACAATGAAAAATGACAAGCAGCGAAGCAACGAAGAACGCAATCGCAGAAGCAACCCGAACGAGCGCAAGCACGCGGACTCGAACCGCGACGGCGACAGCCAGCGCAACCGCAGCGATAATGATCTTTTCGGTACGGATGAATACTGAGAGACACAGAGAGAAGCGGGACAAGATCCGCTACGTTCCGAAAAGGACGGTAACGATCCCGTCCGATGTGCTCGGAAGCTTCACCGGCGTTCCGAAGGACGGCGCGCAGCCCGTCCAGGACATGGACGATCTTTAAGACCCTTCGGGGTCTTTTTTTATGCGACCCTGCCGCAATTCATCCGTGAAAAGCGTTCCGCTTTTCCGCGTGTCCGCCTCATCCGCCTGACGGCACCTTCCTCTCGAAGGGGAAGGCTCTTCTTGAGGCTTCTCCTTGAGGAGAAGCTCCGCCGAAGGCGGTGATGAGGTGTCAACCAGAGCGGCATCATGCCCGCAAATCGCCCGTGCAGCGGCAATCTTTTTCCTTGCGCGCGCGTACAGAAAGTGATACAATACTTAACCGGAAAAGGAAATCTTTAAGGGGGTTTTTGCATATGAAACGGAACGGAACGAGGCGGCTTTATGCGGCGCTTTTGGCGCTTATCATGGTCCTTGTGCTGCTGCCGGTCGGCGCGGCAAAGGCGGACGAAGGATCCCTTAAAGTCGGCGGCACAGCAATCGATCTGTCGCAGAACGGCAGCTACTTTGACGGCAAGGTCGTGTTCGAGATCGTCGACGGCAAGAACGTCCTGACGCTGAACGATTATAAGCTCGAGAATTATAACGGCAACGGCATCTATGCAAACAGGATCGACCTTACGGTTGTCGGCAGCGCCGGGATCGGCGTGACCGGTGCGGCCGCATCTGCGATTTTTATAAACAAGGGCAATCTGACGCTGAACGGGGACTTTACCCTGCGCGCACAGTGTGTGACCGGCGCGGCACTTTCTGTCGACGGCAATCTTACCGTCGAGGACGGCGCGCTGGACGTCGAGAATTCCTACGAAGGGTGCGAAGCCATCTTCGTAAATGAGTGCATGACGGTCAACGGCGGCACGGTCCATGCCAAGGCAAACGGTAAAAAAGCGATTGATACGTCTGACGGCATCATCCTGAACAATGACGAGGCGTTCCTTTTGGGCGATGCAAACGCCTACGAGGTAAAGATCGGCGTCGGATACACGATCACGTTCGTCAACGAGGACGGCACGGAGCTGCAAAGCGGCGCGGTCGCGGTCGGCGAAACGCCCGCTTACACCGGCGAGGAGCCGAAGAAACCCGCGACGGTGACGCAGTCCTATGCCTTCGCGGGATGGAAGGATGAAAACGGGATCGAATACGGACTGACGGACGATCTGCCCGCGGTCAACGGTGAAATGACCTACACGGCGATCTACACCCAGCGGGAGATCGTTTACGGCGAACCGGAATGGACATGGACCGGCTATGAATCCGCGGAAGCGACGTTCACCGGAACGGACGGCGAAACCCTGTATACCCAACTGCTTCCGGCGGACGAGATCTTCCATATGACGACGGTCGAGCCGGACTGCGAGAACCCGGGCATCGTGACCTACACCGCGTCGGTGACCTTCCTCGACAAGACGTACTATAACAACAAGAACAGGGAGATCGCGCCGCGCGGACACGAATGGGTGTTCGACGCGTTTGTCTGGCAGAAGAACGCGCAGGGCGTCTACTACGCGCTGGCGCAGTTCCATTGCGCGCGCGTGGAAAGCCATACGCTTTCGGTTAATCCGGTCGGCGGCATGGCGACGGATCCCGCGACCTGCACGGAGGACGGCTGCGAACACTACGTCGCGTTCCTGAACGAGTTTGAAAGCCCGGACGGACAGTATCACGAGGACAAGCTGGAGGTCGTGATCCCGGCGCACGGACACTGGTGGAGCGAGCCGGATCTGGAGCGCACCAAGACCGAGACCGGCTATCAGGTCACGGCGACCGTCCGCTGCCTGTATGATTACAGCCATCAGATCTCGGAGACCGTCGACGCGGTTTACGAGGTCGTGACCCCGCCGACGCTGCACGAAGAAGGGCTCTGCAAGTACACCGCGACGTTTACGGACCCGCATCTCCACTCGATCTGGTGGACGGAGCCGATCCCGAAGCTTGTCACCACGTTCTACGGTACGGATACGGTTGGGCTCGATATGTGCACGGCGAAGAACGGCGCGTATCTGTACCGGTATGATATCCGTGTGAAGAACCTTGAAAACGGCGCGCTTGCCGTCAACAGCATGCAGATCTTTGTGACATTCGATCATGCCGTTCTGGAGCTTGCGCTATGCGAAGGTCCGGTCGAATGGGTCGTCAACGACGGGAACGATCTGCTTTCGGCAGCGTGGGCGTCCGAAACGGCGACAACGATCGCCGATGACGAGATCGTGCTGACGCTTTGGTTTAAGAAGATCGGAGACGCGCCGGATACGGCGCTGCCGATCGCGTTCACGAAGAACGAGCTTGGCAGCGGAAGCGCGCTGTCGTACGTCGAAGACGGCACGGTCAGGGAGATCGAGGTCGGCACGGAGAACGGCAGCCTGCTGCTTGAAACGCCGGTCATCGGTGACGCGAACTGCGATGGCGTTGTGACGGCGGCGGATGCGGCGCTGGCCCTCCGCGCGATCGTCGGACTGTCGGAGCTCACCCCGCGCGGTGCGATGCAGGCGGATGCGGACGGCGATCTGGAGATCACGGCGGAAGACGCGGCGCTGATCTTGCGCCTTGTGGTCGGGCTGATCGACGAATTTTCCGCTGGCGTATAACCGAATCGAGCGTGAAGCCCCCGCAAGGGGGCTTTTTCATCGGCGCACAAGCCACAGGGGGTTTTTGTTGACAGGATACAATATTTCGTATATAATACATCTGTTACGGAACGTAACATCATAAAACGGCCGCTTCGATGAGGAGGTCAGAAGGACCGTCAGCGCCGGGCCCGGAAGGGTGACGAGGGATGGCAGTGATCGAAAGATTCGGCGGATGCTGCCACGGCTTTTGCGGCGGGTCGAAAAGGGAACGACAAAAAACGGAATCAAAACCGCAACAGAACGATCCCGGACGTCGTACGAAGCACGGAACGCGCATAGGATGAAGCGCGCCGTCCGTCATTATCAAGAAGGAGAAAAACATGAGAGTCGTTATTCAGGACAATTACGAGAAAATGAGCCTTTGGGCTGCACACTATATCGCGGGCAAGATCAACGCGCACAAGGAAGCGCGTCCGTTCGTGCTCGGTCTTCCGACGGGTTCGAGCCCGATCGGCGTTTACAAGGAGCTTGCCCGCATGAACAAGGCGGGGGAGGTCTCCTTCGCTAACGTCGTTACGTTTAACATGGACGAGTATCTCGGACTTCCGCATGAGCATGACCAGAGCTACTGGTACTTCATGCACGACAACTTCTTCGATCATCTGGTCGATATGAAGCCCGAGAATATCAATATTCTGAACGGCATGACTTCGGATCCCGAGGGCGAATGCGCGCGCTATGAAGAAAAGATCAAGTCCTACGGCGGCATCGACCTCTTTATGGGCGGCATCGGCGTCGACGGACACATTGCGTTCAACGAGCCGTTCACCTCGCTCTGCTCGCGCACGGGCGTCCGGAACCTCACGACCGACACGCGCATCGTCAACTCCCGCTTCTTCGGAAACGACCCCGAGAAGGTACCCTCTCAGGCGCTTTCCGTCGGCGTCGGCACGGTCACGGACAGCAAGGAAGTGCTGATCCTCATCAACGGGCACAACAAGGCGCGCGCGCTTGCGGCGACCGTCGAGGGCAACGTCAGCCACAAATGGACCTGCTCCGCGCTGCAGATGCACAACGGCGCGATCATCGCCTGCGACGAAGCCGCCTGCGGCGAGCTGACCGTCGATACCTACAAATACTTCCTCGATATCGAGAGAAACGAGAGACTGTAAGATGTATACGATCAATGATTTATTCGACCTGGACCACACGCTGGCGAAGGACTATCTCTCTCAATTCACCTATCCGTGGGAAGCGCTGAAGGGCATCAAGGAGTTTATCCTGGCGCTCGGTCCGACGCTCGGCGAGGACTATATCGAGGTCTCCGAGCACGTCTGGGTGCACAAGACCGCGAAAGTCTTCCCGTCCGCATACCTCGGCGCGCCGTGCATCATCGGACCCGAGACCGAGGTCCGGCACTGCGCGTTCATCCGCGGATCCGCGCTGGTCGGCGCAAACTGTGTCGTCGGCAACTCCGTGGAGCTTAAAAACGTCATTCTGTTCGACAACGTGCAGACGCCGCACTATAACTACGTCGGCGACAGCATCTTAGGCTACAAGAGCCACATGGGCGCGGGCAGCATCACATCGAACGTCAAGAGCGACAAACGGCTCGTGATCGTGCACAACGGTGCGGAGCAGATCGAGACCGGCATCAAGAAGTTCGGCGCGATGCTCGGCGATTACGTCGAGGTCGGCTGCAACGCGGTCTGCAATCCCGGCACGGTGATCGGGCGGCACAGCAACGTTTATCCGACCTCCTGCGTGCGCGGCGTGGTGCCGGCGTACAGCATCTGGAAGGACAACGGAACGGTAGCGACGAAGGAGGAACGGTAATGGGCAAGTATTTCGGAACAGACGGCTTCCGCGGCGAAGCCAACAAGACGCTCACCTATGAGCATGCGGTCAAGATCGGTCGTTTTCTCGGCTGGTATTACGGCGCAAGGCTCGATAAAAAGGCAAAGGTAGTGATCGGCAAGGACACGCGCAGAAGCAGCTACATGTTCGAGTATGCGCTCTGCACGGGACTTATGGCGTCCGGTGCGGATGCGTATATCATGCACGTCACCACCACGCCGTCGGTCGCGTATATCACACGCGTCGACGATTTCGACTGCGGCATCATGATCTCCGCTTCGCACAATCCGTTCTATGACAACGGCATCAAGCTTTTGAACGGCTACGGTGAGAAGATGGACGAGGAAACGATCTTGAAGGTCGAGGAGTACATCGACGGCGAGATCGAGGTCCCGCTGGCGGACCGCCACGAGATCGGCAGAACGGTCGACTACGTTGCGGGCAGAAACCGCTACATCGGCTTTCTCATTTCCCTAAGCAAGTACAGCTTCAAGGGCAAGAGGGTCGGTCTGGACGTCGCGAACGGCGCCGCTTGGCAGATCGCAAAGGGCGTATACGAAGCGCTCGGCGCGAAGGTCTATGTGATCAACGACGAACCGGACGGCTACAACATCAACACAGACTGCGGATCGACGCACATCGAGCATCTGCAGAGATTCGTCACGGACAATCATCTGGACGTCGGCTTCGCCTTCGACGGCGACGCGGACCGCTGCCTCTGCGTGGATGAGAAGGGCAACGTCGTCACCGGCGACCATACGCTTTACATCTACGGTCTCTATATGAAGGAGCGCGGAAAGCTGCTGAACAACAAGGTCGTCACGACGGTCATGTCCAACTTCGGACTGTATAAGGCGCTTGACAAGGTAGGCATCGAATACGAAAAGACCAAGGTCGGCGACAAATATGTATACGAAAACATGGTCAAGACCGGCAACCGCATCGGCGGCGAGCAGAGCGGTCACACGATCTTCCTGAAGTACGAGACCACCGGCGACGGTATTCTGACGAGCCTGAAGCTCATGGAAGTCATGCTGGCGAAGAACAAGCCGATGAGCGAGCTTGCCGCGCCGGTCGTGTTCTATCCGCAGGTGCTGAAAAACGTGCGCGTGAAGTCCAAGCCGGACGCGCAGAACGATCCCGACGTGAAGGCGGCGGTGCAGAAGGTCGCCGACGAGCTCGGCGATACCGGACGCATCCTCGTGCGCGAATCCGGCACCGAGCCGGTCATCCGCGTTATGGTCGAGGCGGGCACGAACGAGATCTGCGAGAAATACGTCGATTCCGTGATCGAGGTCATCAAGGCAAAGGGACATATCGCATAAGCAAAACGGCTACAAAAGCTGCCCTCCGGGGCGGCTTTTTTGCGCTTCTGCGGGGAAATGATCTGATTTCGGCGTTTTACCGCAGATTGACACAAAATTGAAACAGTTTCGGCTAAAACTGTTCACAAAGATAACGCAGTTTGTTCAAAACACCGTGTTATGATCAATACGATGGATAAGAATAACATCGGCGTTTTTGGAAGAAAACAGCCTCTTGCGGCGCAAGATGTAGCGAAAAAACGGCCGATTGTTCGCAAGATACGGTCCAAAGCACGGTGGTTTTGATCCGTTTCGCGTCAGATCGTGAAAAAATGCGGTAAAATTTTCGCGCCAAAAGATGACGCGTACAAAACAGATTGATTCGCTTGCCCGGAAAATTCCATGCGGGAACGGTCCCGCGATTCCGGACATGATCCGATATCCGCAGCATGCATGCGGACGTAAACCCGGGAGGAGCTATGACGCAGACACATAGGAAGAAAAAAAGGAGAAGAGTGCAGCCGCGCTTTTATGTGATCGTCTCGATTTTCGCGCTGCTGGTCCTCGTGCTGATCGCCTTGATCGCATGGACGGCGATCAGCTGCATACAGGAACGCCGCGAGGAGCAGGAACGGCACAACCAGTTCCTGATCGAGGAGGAGCGGCTGCAGGCGGAATACAACGCGCAGGTGCAGGAGAATCCGGACGGTTACGCAAACGTCGCCCGACCGACGATCACCTACGAGGATTACGTCAACGGCGCGACGATCCCGCCGGTCCCGACGCCGATCCCCACGCCGACGCCGACGCCGCGTCCCACGCCGTACATGGTCGCGGATTCCAACCCGGATCATTTCGGCTTCGTTCCGCATCTTGAGATCGACGGGGAGGAGACCATCGCCAACAGCTTCGTCCGGACGGAGACGATCGAATTCCCGCCTGCGGACGCGTACAATGCGGAGGATATCAAGGGCGTTTTGACCTTCCGCGGCAACAACTGGAGAAACATGTCGAGCACGGATCCGGTGAACTTAACCGAGTTCAAGCTCACGCAGGTCTGGGACAAGGGCATTTCGTCGCTCACGAAGGGCGGCGGCAGCGGCAGCTGGTCCGGCTGCGGATGGACGGGTCAGCCGCTGATCGTGCAGTGGCCGGCGGAAACGCGGAAGATCATGAATCTCCATGAGTGGGCAAAACAGAAGGAAAACCTCGTCGAGGTCATTTACCCTACCGAGGATGGCAATATCTACTTCCTCGACCTTGAAACCGGCGAGGAAACGCGCGACAAGATCGTCATGAACGTTCCGTTCAAGGGCACCGGCAGCATCGATCCGAGAGGGATACCGCTGCTGTACTGCGGCTCCGGCGATCAGTACGAGAACGACAGCCAGAAATCGCGCGCGTATATCATCTCGCTGATCAACGGCAAGGTGCTGTACGAGTTCGGCAAGCAGGGAACCGACCCCTTTGCAAGACGCAGATGGTACGCGTACGACTCCGCGCCGCTCATCGACGCCAAGACCGATACGCTGATCTATCCGGGCGAAAACGGCATCCTCTATACGATGAAGCTCAACACGGTCTTTGATCCGGAGCTCGGCTCTGTTTCGGTCAATCCTTCGGACATCGTCAAGTTCCGCTACGACTGCAACAACATCTACGACGAGATCGACAAGGCGGACGCCACGCATAAGTGGCAGGGCTACGAGGGCAGCGCCGTCGCATGGAACGGCTTCCTGTATCTGTCGAGCAACGACGGCATGTTCCAGTGCATTGATCTCAATACGATGCGCGTCGTCTGGATCGCGAACACCGAGGATGATACGAACGCCAGTCCCGTGCTCGACGTGATCTCCGACGAGGAAGCATACCTGTATGTCGGCACGTCCCTGCATTTCAACAAGGACAAGAACAACACGGGCCTTGCGCCGTTTTTCAGAATCGACGCAATGACCGGCGAGGTCAAGAAATACGCGCTGACGGTGTTCACCGTTTCGGGCGTATCCGGCGGCATCCAGGCAACGGCGGTGGTCGGAAGAGCGGGCAGCAACATCGAAAACCTCGTGATCGTACCGTTCGCGCGGTACGGGACCAAGGATGCGGGCGTGCTGGTCGCGCTCGACAAGGAGACCATGACGATTCACGACGGGATCGGCTGGGAGTTCGAGATGGACGCCTATGCATGGTCGAGCCCTGTCGTCATTTACGACTCGGAGAACAGAGGCTATATCATCCAGGCAGATTCCAAGGGATATCTCTATCTGATCGACGCCGCAACGGGTCAGCAGCTCGGCGCGCTGCGCCCGACGGAGACCGTCTTCGAGGCGTCGCCGGTGGTGTTCGGCAACATGCTCGTGGTCGGCTGCCGCGGCGGTCAGAAGATCTTCGGCATCCGCCTCTCGTAGTTTCGTCATGATTCTGATCCTGGCGAGGTTTCCGGGCGGGCTGCACCGCAAGGTGTCAAATGTATCGCACAGGTCGCTGCGTTTGACGGATCGGTGCGGTGATTGAGCTTCGGACTCTCGTGATCCGGTAAAAAGCAATTGCCCCTTCCGCATCTTTGCGGAGGGGGTTTCTGCGTTTAATTAACGGAAATGTCGAAAATAGTTTGCATTTTCGGCGTTGCGAACCGTGGGGGAATATGGTATCATCAAGACATGGCAAGAAAGCGGGAACGGACCATCAGTCCGAAATTTATCATGTTTTGCGCGTCGGTGTTCATCCTTGTGATCGCCGTCGTGATTTTGATATTCGCCGTCGGACTCAGAGATTCGACGCCGAGAAAGGGCGGCTCGGGCTGCGGCAGATCGCAGGACGCGCTTTCGTTTGCAACGGAGATCGACACGGGATCCGCCGAATCGACCGAAAGACCGCAGTCACAGGCGACCGAATCGCCGACCGAAGCCTCCGTGATTCCCGATCCGCAGGCATATCCGGCGACAGATTCATTCGACGTGGTTCCGGATGAGAACGCGAAGCCCTCGAACTTCGGCTTCACCTACGAGATCCGCAAGAACAACCGAGACGACAGCTATTCCTCGAATCCGAACGAGAATACGTTCTCCTTCGGGAGAGGACAGGACTACACCGGCGTGAAGGGCATTACGACGTTTGCGGGCAACAATTACCGCAGCGGCTTTTCCTACGGCACGGCACGGGTGACGATGCAGACGCTCGAACAGGTCTGGGCATACTCGATCGGATCCGCGAACGGCTATGCAGGCGCCATGTGGACCGGTCAGCCGCTGGTCGTAACGTGGGAAGGGCAGACGCTGAAAACGCTCGGTGTCCGCGAGGAGTTCAAGGCAAAGGACAGCCTCAACGAGGTCATTCTCTGCGGCGCGGACGGCAATATCTACTTTTATGAACTGGAGACCGGCAGCCGCACACGGGAACCGATCGCGGTGAACGTGCCGCTGTTCGGCACGCCGACGCTGGATCCGAGGGGCATTCCGATGCTGTATATCGGGCAGGGCACGCTCTCGGAGCCGAACAGCAACAAATCCGCGGCATTTGCGGTGAATCTGTGCAGCAACACCTATGAAACGATCGTTTCCGGCAAGGACTATACGGCGCGCCGCAACGACTGGTCTGCGTTCGATTCCAGCCCGCTCATTATCGACGATACGCTGATCTGGCCGAGTGAAAACGGCGTTTTATACATCATTGAGCTCAACACGCGCTACGACGCCGAGACCGGAACGCTTTCGATCAGTCCCGGCGACAAGATCAAGTACCGCTATTCCGGCACGGGCTATTCCGGCTCGACGCAGGCGGGCAAGCGTGCGTTTGGCTTTGAATCCTCGGTCGCCGCGTTCCGCAATTATCTGTATCTCTGCGATAACGGCGGATACCTGCAGTGCGTCGATCTCAACACGCTGAAGCTGCAGTTCGTGACCGACGTCGGCGGCGATTCCGACGCAACGCCCGTGCTCGAGGAGGACGGCGGCAGCGGTACGGTCTATGTATACACGGTCTCCCAGACGGATCAGCAGGACAGCTCGCTCCAGAACGGTTACGGCTACTGCTATGTGCGCAAGATCAATGCCAAGACCGGCGCGATCGTCTGGGAAAACAAGCAGTTCGTGCAGATCCTCGATCCGACCACCGGCAGGAGCATGAAGGGCGGCGGCAAGGCGACGCCGCACATCGGTCACGGCACGATCGGCGATCTTCTGATCTGTTCGTTCTACGGACTGACCGTGCAGACGCAGGATGCGGACGGCAATCCGACCTATACCTTCGGCGGCAAGATTGTTGCGTTCGACCGCAAAAACGGCGCGGTGCGCTGGGAGATCACACAGACCGGCGGCGCGGACTATGTCTCCTCACCGCTCGTCGTCTATAACGCGCGCGGCGACGCATACCTCATCGCCTGCGACCGCAGCGGCGGCATGCGCCTCTACGACGCTTCGCGTCCCGGCGAGAACGCGCTCTTTGCCCTCGATCTCGGCGAACGCGTCGACGCCACGCCCGTCGCATACGGCAATTACATCGTCGTCGCCACCACCGGCACCAAAGAACAGCCTCGCCTCTTCTGCCTGAAGCTGAGCTGAAAAGGAACGTACTCCGCCCGCTGCAAAGCGGGCTTTTTTCGTGCGCGAACACTTTGCGAAACGGGATGGGAAAAAGGTCATCCTAAGAACAACGAGGATGATGCATCTTTGATCGGGAGGAGGAATTCCTCCCTTTTTCATTTGCCTTCACATACGAAAATACCGAAGTTTCGATTGAATTGTGGTTGCAAATCGCGCGAATGATTGGTATACTATATACAACGGTTTTCAGGACTTTATAGGATGATTTCAGGGAGGATAAAAGAATGAAAAAGCTGTTGGCAATCGTTCTATGCGCATTGATGGTGACTGCACTGTTGCCGTTGCACTACGGATTTGCAGCAGCAGACGACCGCTATCTGGAAATCAACGAGACAAATTTCCCCGATGATGGCTTTCGAAATTGGATCATTGACAATTACGATGTCAGAGGAGATGCTGAAACTGGTTATTATATGACCGAGGAGGATGTGCAAAGCGTTGTAAGAATGGAGTGCGAATTCATACGGGAGATTAAGTCTCTTGAAGGAATTGAGAATTTCAAGATGCTTAAAGAACTCTCTTGCGTCAATGACAGTTTAACGACGTTGGACTTAAGCGGCAATACGGCACTTCAGGTTCTTTGGTGTGACGGCAATCAACTTACTGAATTGAATATCAGCAAGAATACTGAACTGCAAAAGCTTTGGTGCAGCGGCAATCAATTGACGTCATTGGACGTCAGTCATTGTCCGGAGCTGCAGTATTTCTCTTGTGATAGTAACCAGTTGACTGTGTTGGACGTCAGCCATAATCCGGATCTTATTACGCTGTTCTGCGACTTCAACCAACTGACTGCGTTGGACGTGAGCGATCATACTGCGCTGCAAACGCTATACTGCGGTACGAATCAGTTGACGGCGC
Organism: Bacillota bacterium; assembly: GCA_016286445.1. Taxonomy (GTDB): domain Bacteria; phylum Bacillota; class Clostridia; order Christensenellales; family CAG-138; genus UBA3792. The sequence goes on along the minus strand of JAEESS010000026.1, from coordinate 8,747 downwards.
TGGATGTAAGCGGGAATACTGCTCTTACTGAGCTGCGCTGTATCGGGAATCAGCTGACGACGTTGGACGTCAGCACCAATACCGCGCTTCAGATTCTGTACTGCAATCTGAATCAGATATCCGAACTGAATGTATGCAACAATTCTGCGTTTGAACATTTGATTTGCGGAGACAACCAGATATCTGAACTGGACGTCAGTAGGAATACCGCACTTGTTGAGCTGAGCTGTTATGAAAACCAACTGACGGATCTGGATGTCAGTAAGAATACTGCACTTCAAGAACTGAACTGCAGTACGAATTTGTTATCCGAACTAAATGTGAGCAACAATAATGCGCTTGAATATTTGCATTGTGGAAGCAACGGGTTAACTGAACTGGACGTCAGTAAGAATGCTGCGCTTGTTTCGCTGGATTGCGGCGGGAATCATATTGAGACACTAAATATACAGGATCTGGTTCAATTACATAGCTTAGGATGTTCCGATAATCCTTTATACGAATTGGATGTGAGCCATAACACGGGGCTTTCGTATCTCAGCTGTTATAATGATAGACTTTTTGTGCTGGATGTCAGCAGCAATACTGAGCTTTCAACTCTTAATTGCTTCGGCAATCTGTTGACAGAATTGGATGTGAGCAACAATACTGAGCTTTCAGATCTTCTTTGCGGAAGCAATCTGTTGACGGAATTGGATGTGAGCAACAACAGAGAGCTTGATTGGTTTGACTGCTCATATAATAAGATAACGACGCTGGATTTAAGCAATAATACTGCGCTCAAATACATTCGTTGCAGCAATAATGAACTGACAGACCTGACCCTTGGGAGTGTTTTGCCCGAGTATCTATATTGCGATCATAATCATCTTGCCATGATCGATCAGGACGTCATCAACAATATGATTCAGCAATACGGCGACTTTGACGGCGAAGTATCTCCGCAAACGATTCCAAATCAACGGATCGTGCAGGAGGGGGATTGTTTTACCTATGACCTGACAAGCATTATGTCGCTTGAAGATGTTCAGAAGGTTGAATTATCGGATGCATCGTATACTTTAAATAAGACAACCGGTATTGTAACGTTTCCCGGACGTGTCGACAGCTTTGTGTATCAATATCGGCCAATGGAGGTTACCGTACTGTTTACCGGCGACCGCTATCTCGAGATCAACGAGACGAATTTCCCCGATGCGAATTTTCGAAAATGGATCATAAAGAATCTGAATCATTCCGGTGACAAAGAGACCGGTTATTACATGACGAAGGAGCAGGCGGAATGTGTAGAATTATTGGACGTCGTCAAAACACAGATACAATCTTTAGCCGGGATCGAGTATTTTCCTTCGCTTTCGAAGCTTGTTTGCAATAATATGAGACTGGAGTCATTGGACGTCAGCAAGAATCCTGCGCTCCAGTATCTTAACTGTGGCTATAGTAGACTGACAGAGTTGGACGTGAGCAAGAATTCTGACCTTGAACACCTTATTTGCTACAGCAACCAACTGACGGAGCTGGACGTGAGCAAGAATACTGCCCTGACAGAACTCCGTTGCGAAGGAAACAAGCTGACAGCGTTGGACGTCAGCAAGAATACTGCCTTGACAGATCTCAGCTGCGAAGCCAACCAACTGACGGAGCTGGACGTCAGGAAGAACACTGTTCTGGTAAAGCTTGCTTGCCCCAGAAACCAATTGACGGAGTTGGACGTCAGCAAGAATACTGCTCTTGAATACCTTAATTGCTACAGCAACCAACTGACGGAACTGGACGTGAGCGAGAATACTGCGCTTGAAGTTCTTAGCTGCAACAGTAACCAACTGACTGAGCTGGATATCAGCAAGAATACCGCGCTTGAAGTACTTAGCTGTGGCAGTAACCAACTGACGGAGTTGGACGTCAGCAAGAATACTGCGTTAGAAGAACTTTCTTGCGACGACAACCTCATGACAGAGCTGGACGTAAGCAATAATACTGCGCTTTCGTGGCTGAGTTGCAGCAACAACCAACTGACGGAGCTGGACGTCAGCAGGAATTCTGCACTTGAATACTTTTACTGCCGTGAAAATATGCTGAAGACATTAAATCTCGGTCACATTACAGGCCTGGAAGAGCTGTATTGTGATAACAATCTTTTGATAGAACTTGACGTCAGCAATCTATCGGAACTTTACTGGCTGAGGTGCAATAACAATCAGCTGACGACATTGGATTTGTCCGCGAATCTAAGGTTGGATGAACTGTACTGTCAAGACAATCAACTGACAACATTGAATTTGAGCAATTGCAATTTGGGCTGGCTGATGTGCAATAACAATCAGCTGACGACATTGGATTTGAGCAGCTGCACCGGTTTGTACTATCTGGTGTGCAGTAACAATGCGCTCTCTTCCATTATCTTCGGCGATGCAAGACCTTGGTATTTGGATTGTCAGAACAATCATTTGGCATATCTGGATCGGGAGATCGTAGCATGGCTGGAAGGGGAAGCCGCTGCAGAGAACATGCGGGACGATCCGGACGAATCGGATGTGTATTGTGAATACTACGTTTCACCGCAAACGATCCCGGATCAGCAGATCGAAAAGGACGGGGGTCTCTATGTCTATGATCTGACGAGCATCATGCCGCTTTCGTATGTTGCGGATATTGCGATTACGGATCCCGTAAACAGCTTTGATGCAAACACCGGCATTATCACCTTCACAGAGAAACCGGACAGCTTTGTATATCAATTCGAATACGGTATGGAGGTTACGGTCAGCTTCTCCGAACAGACTGCTTCCGGTCAGTGCGGCGATACGCTCTACTGGTCCTTTGACAGGGATAGCGGCACGCTGACGATCACAGGCAGCGGAGATATGTGGGGTTACAGTTTCCAGTCGCCGGCACCATGGATGGCTGTCAATGATCTCGGGGATCCTATGATCGGGTACGTTTTGCTTCCGGATGAGCTGACGCACATCGGATCGTGCGCGTTTGCAGATCTTGTTTGTTTAAGCGGCATAACGATCCCTGAGAAAGTCACCGGTATCGGTGAAAATGCATTTTGCTGGTGCGAGGGATTGCGGGGTAATATCACAATTCCCGATAGTGTAACCACCATTGGCGTTGACGCGTTCAACGGATGCAAAAACTTGCAGTCGGTCACGTTGAGCAACAATCTTACCTATATTCCTCAGGGGTTGTTCAGCGAATGCTCCTCTTTGACGGAGATCACGATTCCGGACAGCGTGACAAGCATTGGATACGCCGCATTCCATGATTGCGCTGCGCTGAAAGAGATCACGATTCCGGACGGTGTAAAAAACATTAATGAAAATGCGTTCGGTTTTTGTAAAAGCTTGGAAACTGTCACGATTGGAAAGGGCGTAACGCAGATCCCGGACTGGGCATTCCGGGATTGCTCGGCGTTGAAACAGATTACGATTTCAAAGAATGTAACGTATGTATGGTCTACAGCTTTCACGAATTGTACGGGTTTGACAGACGTCTATTATGAAGGAACCAAAGCGGAATGCGAAGCGCAGCTTACGGTATTGTCGAATGAGCTGAAGAATGCAGCGTGGCATTATTTGACGCCTGCATTTACGCCTGCAGTCGAATGGAACGCGGAGGACGTGCAGTTCAAAGGCGCTACGCCGTATGTGATCTGCAACGGCAGCGCGCAGACGCCGCGGTTTACTGTGAAAAACAGCGCGGACGGCAGCGTCGTGGATCCTGAAAACTACGATTACGAATATGTTGAGAACGCCGCCCCCGGCACGGGCTATGTGATCGTCACGTTCAAGGGCGATTATACGGGCGAATGTCAGGGCTGGTTCAAGATCTATCTGCCCGCGACGACGAATACCTACGTGGAGAACGTCAGCAATGGCATTCAGATCAAATGGGATCCGGTCGAAGGCGCGGCGGGCTACGTCATCTATCGCCGCGCGTGGAGCAGCACGACCAACGGCTGGACGGACTTTGTGCGGTGGTACAACGTGACCGGAACGTCGTGGATCGACGGTTCGGATGACAGCCATAAGGTATACGCCGGATCGCGCTATCAGTACGGCGTCAAGGCATACTTTGCGCGGCGCACCGACCCGGTCTCCGGCGCAACGATCGGCGGCAATGTGGGGGATAACTTCAACCTCGGTGAGGTCGGACCGCTGAAGACGACCGTTCGCATCACGACGCGCAAGCTGGTTCAGGTCCGTCCGGGCAGCAAGCAAATGACGGTCAAGTGGGAAGCGTCCAAGAACTTTACGGGCTATCAGATCAAGTACGCGACGGACGCGAACTTCACGAAGAACGTCAAAGCGATCAAGATCGGCGATCCGACGACGTACTGGACGACGATCAAGAGCCTGCAGTCAAACACGACCTACTATGTGTGCATCCGTTCCTACCATGAGTTCGAGGGCATGACCTATTTCGGCGAGTGGTCGAACGTACTGAGCTGCAAGGTGAAATAACAAACCCAAACACAAAGCCCCGCAAACACGCGGGGCTTTTTCGTATATGAACACCTTGCGAAACGGGACGGGATTTGGTATAATCAAGTATCACATACTGGGGGCATTTGGAATGAAGATCCTTTTGACCAATGACGACGGCATCGATGCGGTCGGCATCCGCAGTCTCATCAAGGGACTTTCCGGGGAACATACGGTGTGGATCGCGGCGCCGGACCGGCAGCGCAGCGCTGCAAGCATGTCCATGACGCTGGATCTGCCGCTTCGCGCCGTGCCGCGGCAGATCGAAGGCGCTGCGCTTGCGCACGCGATCGACGGCACGCCGGTAGACTGCGCACGGCTCGGGCTCGGCAACCTTGTGCCGGAAACGCCGGATCTTGTCATTTCGGGGATCAATCACGGTCCGAACCTCGGCAGCGACATGCTGTATTCCGGCACCTGCGGCGCTGCGCAGCAGGCGGCGGTCCTCGGCGTACAGGCGATCGCGATGTCTTTGGATCACCGCGATCCCGTGCATTTTGAAACGGCATGCGCCGTGACGAAGCGCATGATCGAAATCGTCAAGCGGCATCCGCTGCCGTTCGGCATGTTTTATAACGTCAATGTGCCCGACCTGCCGCCCGAGGAAATCAAAGGCTATCGGGTCACGGGACTTGCGATGGTGCATTACAACGGCGTCTATCTCCGGTACGAGGATCCGCTCGGACGTCCCTGCTACTGGGTCCCGCGCGGAAAGCTGCCTTGCGATCCGGATGAGGACACCGACTATGCCTGGATGAAAAAGGGATACGTCACGGTCACGCCGATGGGATTTCACAGCGAAAGACTGGATGCGGTTGATCTTTCGGATGCGTTCGGAGGGGAAGCATGAGAGTTGCAGTCATCGGCGGCGGCGCGGCGGGACAGCTTGCGGCGATCAAGGCGGCGGAGAACGGACATGCGGTGACGATCTTCGAGCAGAACGAGAAGCTCGGCAAAAAGCTGTTCATCACCGGCAAGGGACGCTGCAACGTTACGAACGCAGCGGACCGGGAAGGCTTTTTCCGGCATGTGGTCAGAAATCCGCGCTTTTTATACAGCGCATACGCGCATTTCGACAGCGCGGCGATCATGGCGCTGATCGAGGCGGCAGGCGTGCCGCTGAAGGTCGAACGCGGACAGCGCGTGTTCCCAGCGTCCGACCATTCGAGCGATATACTGAAGGCGCTTGAAAAAACGGTGCGCGAAAGAGGGATCAACGTACGGCTGCGCACCCGCGTTTCCGCAATTCTGACAAACGGCGGCACGGTGTCCGGCGTACGCGTCGGCGAGACGGTCGAGCCGTTCGACGCGGTGATCCTTGCAACCGGCGGTCTAAGCTATCCGTCCACCGGCAGCACCGGCGACGGTTACCGCTTTGCGCAGCAGCTCGGGCATACGGTCGTTCCGCCTGTGGGCTCGCTTGTGCCGTTTGAAACGGAAGAAGCGTGGTGCGCCGGGCTTTCCGGACTGACGCTCAAAAACGTCACGCTGACGGTCTATAACAAAAAAGGAAAGGAAGTCTATTCCGAGCTCGGCGAGATGCTGTTCACGCATTTCGGCGTCAGCGGACCGCTGGTGCTTTCCGCGTCGGCGCTCGTTGCCGAGGAACCGGAGGGAACGCTCCTTTCGATCGACCTGAAGCCCGGACTTTCGGAGGAACAGCTTGACGCAAGGCTATTAAGGGATATTGCGGCGAACGCGAAAAAGACGTTTTCCGGTGCGCTGTACGGACTGCTGCCGCAGAAGCTCCTCGGCGTGGTGCTCGAAACCGCGGGGATCGACGGCGCGGCGCAGGCGGGCAACTGCACGAAGGCACAGAGAAGAACGCTCGTGGAAACGTTGAAGGGACTGAAGCTGCATGTCACCGGTACGCGCCCGATCGCGGAGGCGATCGTCACCCGCGGCGGCGTTTCCGTAAAGGAGGTCAATCCCTCTACGATGGAGTCCAAAAAGGTCGCAAACCTGTATTTTGCGGGAGAGATCCTTGACACAGACGCCTTTACGGGCGGATTCAATCTGCAGATCGCCTGGTCGACGGGCGCGCTTGCGGGCAGCAGCATACAGAAATGAAGAAATGAAGAAATGAAGGAATGAAGAAAGGCGGCAATATGAAACAGAGCATCGGCATCGACGGACCCGCAGGCGCGGGCAAGAGCACGGTCGCAAAGCGCATCGCAAAGATCCTGAACATCCCGTACCTCGATACGGGCGCGATGTACCGCGGCGTTGCGGTCGCGGCGAAGCGGAACGGCGTCCCGTTCACCGACGAGGAAGCGGTGGCAAAACTGGTCGGAGCGATCGATCTTCGCGTACGCTATACGGAGACCGGTGAACAGCATATCCTGGTCGACGGCGAGGACGTTACCGGCGAGCTTCGTACGGAGGAGATCAGTCAGGGCGCGTCGCTGGTCAGCCGCGTACCCGCCGTGCGCGACCGGATGACGGAGCTCCAGCGCGAGGTGGCGCACGAGCAGCGCGTGGTCATGGACGGGAGGGACATCTGCACGAACGTTCTTCCGGATACGCCGTACAAGTTCTTTGTGACGGCTTCCGCGGAGGAACGCGCAAACCGCCGGTATAAGCAGCTTCTGGAAAACGGGCAGGAGGCGGATTACGACACGATCTATCACGATATCCTCCGCCGCGACAAGCAGGACAGCGAACGCGCCTATAAGCCGCTGTACTGCGGGGAGGATACGAAACGCATCGACACGACCGATATGACGATCGAAGAGGCAGTCAACGCAATTCTTTCGGAGGTGTGATATGCTCTATATCATCGGATGCATCATCCTGAAGCCGATCCTGTGGCTGTACGGCAGACCGAAGATCCACAACGCCGCTGCGCTGAAAAGCAAGGGCAAGGTGATCTACGTCTCCAATCATGTCAAGATGAGCGATCCGATCTGGATCGCGGCGATCGTGTGGCGATGCATCCACTTCATGGCGAAATCCACGCTGTTTTCGTCGAAGTTCATGACAGGGATCTTCCGCCTGCTTTTGTGCTTCCCGGTCAATCAGCGCACCGCGGACACGAAGTCCATCCGGCATGCCTGCGAGCTGCTTGAAAAGGGCAAGGCGTTCGGCGTATTCCCGGAAGGGCACCGCTCGGCGACGGGCAGCGATATGGACGCGTTCGACAAGGGCTGTGCATTCATTGCGCTTCGCGCCGACGCGCCGATCGTGCCGCTGTACATCGTGCATCACGGCAGGAAGTTCGGACAAAAGCTGAAGGTTGCGGTGGGCGACCCGATCTATCCCGCTGAGGTCAAAGCGCTCTGCCCGGGCAAGAAGCCGGTCGACGCCGTGAACGCGGCGATCACCGATTCGATGATCACGCTGAAATCGATCGCGGAGGCGCTCTGATGCAGGTACTGCTTGCCAAACACAGCGGATTCTGCTTCGGCGTTTCCCGGGCGATCGAACTGGTGAACCGCGCCGCGGAAGGAAACGCGCGCGTCTTCACCTACGGCAAGATCATCCATAACGAAGGCGTCGTAAAGGAGCTGGAGGACCGCGGGATCTTTGCCGTCGATTCTGTTGAGCCCCTTTCGGCGGGCGATACGCTCGTCATCCGGGCGCACGGCGCGCCGCCGGAGGTGTTTGCGGCGTGTGCGGAGAAGGGCGTCCGCGTTGTCGATGCGACCTGTCCGTTCGTGAAACGGATCCATAAGATCGCGGAACGCGCGGCGGCAAACGGCGAACGCGTGGCGATCCTCGGCAAGCCCACGCATCCCGAGGTGATCGGGATCAGGAGCCGGGCGGGGGAGGACGCCGTTGTGCTGACGGGAGCTGCGGACGCGGAAGCGCTTGACTGCGCGGGACCGCTGACGCTTGTATCGCAGACGACGGCGAAGGCGAAGGACTATGACGCGGTGCTGTCCGTGCTTTCGGAGCGGATTCCGGATCTCAAAGCGTACTGCACGATCTGCGACACCACGCGGCAGCGGCAGACCGAGGCGGAAATGCTCGCAAAACGGTGCACGCGGATCCTCGTTCTCGGCTCGGAAATCAGCGCAAATACCTGCGCGCTGCGTGATTTGTGCAAAAAAAGTTGCAAAAATGTTGAAATCATCGACAATATCGGTAAAATTCCTCTTGCAAAAATAAAAGACGATGATATAATAGGGATTATCGCAGGCGCATCGACGCCAACAGCGATGATTAGGGAGGTTAAACAAGTAATGAGCGAACTCGAAAAGACGACAGTTGAAACCATCGAAGCGGAAGCTCCCGCTGAGGTTGTCGCCGAAACCACTG